>CALGQU010000153.1 GCA_937959125.1 uncultured Croceitalea sp. | reverse complement strand
CCCAGAGGTACGCAAAAACTCAAAACGATCTTGGAAACCTTGGCTTTGCGTAGTTATCCCATCCACGTTTTTATAATACAGCTCGGCATTGGCCAGCCAGCCCTTTCTGTTGTAATTAAGACCAACTGATGCCTGCCTGCTTTGTATCACGGGAATGGAACCATTGTTGGAGAGTTGCCATCTTCTTTTTTCAACCCCTAGGAAATCATTTTGAAAATTAATGACCTGTGAGGTGTTTTGGTGTTTGAACTCCCCCAGGATCTCCAGGTTAAAGGATTTACCCAGATCTTGATTGAATGTTAACCGAGGCTCCAAAAGATGCCTCTTAAATTTGGCCAGATAGTTGTAGCGCCCACCTAGGTTAAATTGGGTCCTGGCGTTTTTTGAACGGTATCTTATTTCGGAAAAAACGCCATGGGTACGAAGGACCTCAGCATCCAATCTCGTAAAGAACGGGTCGTCTATCTCATCTAGATTGGTGACTTTGGTTTCCACAAAATGATAACCGTTTACCAAAGTAAGTTTTGGGGTTAGCTTGTAATCCCCACTTAACTTGATACTGGTTTCAGAGACCGCATTCTTTTGTAAGAAACGTTGGTTTTTTTGGATATTGGCATTGATCGCCTGTAAACTGTAATCCGTATTGTAAACTTCCAATATTGCGCCAAAGGTTTTGGACCAGTTTTTTTCATAAGAAATCCCGGAAGCCACACTGGTTTGTTCCAAATTACTGTCGCGCACCTCTTCCACATCCAAAACCTCCGCAACTTCATTAAAGTTCACACTATTTGCGGTATTGATAAAGTTTAGGCGAAGCTTATCCTTAGTTGTGGGAGTGTAGAGTAAACGTAACCCAACATCATAAAAATTAAACGCGATATCGGTATTTTCCCCTTGGGAAATATTTTGTTCAATTTCTGTTTCCTGCGCCATACGCTCAAAAAATTGCGCGTAGGTTGGGGTTTCTACATAATTGCTAATGGATTTACGTGCGGCTACCTGTACCGAGGCTTTCTTTCCAATTGGAGCATCCACAAAACCGTTGGCATCAATGAGGTTGAGTCCTATACCACCGGTGATATTGGAATTTAAGCGTTTGTCGGTTTTCATCGCTATGGTACCAGATACCCCATCCGTATCTTTGACGCTACTGCCATTTTTACGGAGTTCCACTTTGTTGGTGATATGCGGATTATACATGGAAATCAAACCAAAGAAATGTCCGGACTGGTACATCTTTATGCCGTCCCAAGTAATTAGGTTCTGATCATTACTACCTCCCCTAATATTGATATTGGATACGGTCTCATCCACACTCTGTATTCCTGGCAATGCCTGCACGGACTGCAATACATCATCCTCAACAAGCCCCGGTAATATACTGAACCGATCAAAATCCAACTGAAAAGAACCATTGTCCAGTTTGTCTATACCACGGACCAAAAAATCATACACCGTTATTCCTTCTAATTTTTCTTGATAGGGAACAAGATATATATCACCACAGTTTAGGGAGTCAAAAGATTTTATGGGTTGCCGTAGGGCGCGGTATCCAATGTGGGCAATTCTTATGGTGTCCTTAGCTTTAAGCCTGTCCATCTCAAAATAACCATCTTCATTGGTAATGGTTCCGCTACTGCCATTTTGAACGGTCACAAAAGGTAGGGCTTCCTTGGTATCGCTATCCTTCAAATAACCACAAAGCCGGATATCCTTCTCCCGTACGGAAATAATGGTATTGGAGAGAAAAACAAAATCTAGATTGCTTTTGGAACTTAGATACGCCAATGCCTCCTTTAGGTCCGTTGTCCTTTCTGGTGGACTGACCAAGATGTCATCCAGCAAATTGGAAACATAGTTGAATTGCACCCCATGTTGGTCTTGCAAACTTTCTAAAACGGTCGTTACCGGGAGTCCCTTAGCAGTTTGGGCTATGGTTTGAAGAAAGTAAAGCGATAGTACAATACAACTTACAAAACGTATTTTCTTAGTCACGTTTAGTAAAACGTACCGTATTGGGCTTTAGTATTTTGTAATCCAATCCTAAAGGCTCAGCAATCGCAATTACCGCATTTTCAAGATTTTTATGCCCAAAACCTCCGGTAAACAGCAGTTGGGTATCCACATTTTCAAAGCTTACGCTAATGCCATACTGCCTTTCCAGTTCTGCAAAAACTTCATTTATGGGAACGCGTTTAAAATAACTTAGTTCCTTGCCGGTCCATTGCGGTTCTTCAAAAGTATTTTTGTCCATAACAAATTGCCCATTGGTAGATTGCAACTTATCCCCAACATGGAGTATTTGCGTCTGGTTTTCCGTAGTGACCTTTACAGTACCCTCAAAACAAGCAACTTCAAAGAATGTGCCGCGCTGTTTAACGGTAAACTCCGTTCCCAATACGCTTACGGTACCTTGGTCCGTTACTACATCGAATTTGGCACCTTTGGCCACATCAAAAAAAGCTTCCCCTTTAAGTAGTACTTCCCGTTTTGAACCCCAATCACCCTCATTGTATGCAATTTCCGATTCCGCATTAAGCGTAACTTGGGAGGCATCAGGCAGTTCTATGGTCGTTTTTTGGGCAGCCAAGGTCTGTATTTCCGTGCTTGGGTTGGAGAACATAAAAAACCAAAGCCCAAAAGCTACCACTACAATACTGGCTACGCGCAGTACCGGGTTACCCCAAGATAGTTTCCTTATACCTGTATCAGTAACCATAACCTTATTTTTAAAGGTCTCAAAGTCATCAACGGCTGAAAACCCCGATGCTTTGAAATGCGAAGCATCCGCTATAATGGTCTTATAAAAGTCCGAATCTTCCAGCGCCTCAAATGCCTTCTGGTCCTCTTGGGTAAGTTGACCGTCCAACCAATCTTGTATTAATTTTTCTGAATCCATAAGTATGACGCTTTGACTATATAACAACCAAGGTTTAATTTCTCCTGACTATTTTATCTTAAAATTATCCAATTCTTTTTTTAATTGATCAAAAGCCGTGTAAATACGGTACTCCACCACCTTTTTGGTGACCCCTAAAAATTCTGCGATTTCTTGATGTTTTTTCCCTTCCACCTTACTTAACAGAAATGCCGTGCGCTGTTCTTCGGATAATTTGGACAACACTTCTTGGTACTTTTTAAGGTATTGGCTTTTTTCCAGAAGGAACTCGGGGTTTTCATTCGTATACCCTTTTGGGGATTCGTTTTTATATTTGAGCACCACCTTTTGGTGCTTTACCTCGTTCAACATAAGATTATTGGCAGTGGTAAAAACGAACGACTTGGCTTTCTCTGGGGGTACCTTGCTGCAATTTTCCCATAGTTTTGCAAACGCATCTTGGGCCTTATCACCCGGATTTAAATTCTCACCGTATTTGTAGTACAGAAAATCATGTAGGTTTTTAGCGTACTTGTTATAGATATTTGCAAAAAGGGTTTCATTACAAATGTCTTGGTGGAGGTTCTTTTTCAATCAAGTTGGTTTTAAGGTACGTAAAAATAGAAAAATCTTTTTTTTAAAATTTTTCGGGATTTTTTGGCGTTAGGGTGTTATATAGGTGTAGAACTATAACCAATAAGCCTACGATCATGAAAAAAAGTACTTTTTTTATTAGCTTTTTATGGATACTCGTTTTTGTTTGCACTACGTCTTGTAGGGAAGAGGAGTCCGTTTTTGTTGGGGATATGCCGGAAGAACTTTTGGTTCCCGGTTCCAATGTTGCCAACCTCTTATTTAGAACTACGTTGAACGACGGCTCTGCAGATAACATTATTGATGGGGCAAGCTGTTTTTCCGTCAACTTACCCGTAACGGTAATTGTTAACGGTATGGAACTTATCATACAAGATGAAGCTGGAATCAATACCATTGAGGAACTATTTGAGGAGAATGATGACGACGAGGATATCTTGGAAATTGTTTTTCCCATTACCATCACCTTTTCAGATTATACGGAAGAAACCATAAACAATCAAGATGAATTAGCAACTTTCGCGGCCACCTGTCCAGAGGAGAATGCGGAGGATGAGGATATTGAATGTGTAGATATTGTTTTTCCCGTAACCCTATCCGTATTCAATACGGTCATGGAAAGTTTTGATGCCTTTATGTTTGCCAATGACGAAGCCCTTAACGATTTTATTGACAACTTGGAAGAAGAGGATATTGTAAGTATTGAATTTCCGGTTTTTCTTGTTTTAACGGACGGTACGGAATTGGAGGCCATGGACTTTGCCGGGTTGGAGCAAATTATTTCTGATGTCCAAGACGACTGTGACGAAGATGACGACAACGATTTTAATGATGATGATTGCAACGATTGTACGTTAGATTTGTTGGAAGAAGTGCTGATGTCCTGCAGCAATTGGAAGGTAAATCAATTTAGAGTCAACGGGGATAACCTTAAAAATGAATTTGATGATCTATCCTTTGCTTTTGACCAAGATGGGAATGTAACCGCAAGTTCCAGTACCGAAACTTTTGTTGGTTCTTGGTCTGCCCAAGGGGATGGAAACGCCATTTTTATGGTCTTGGATATTCCTGCCTTCGCCGCTTTTAATCTTAGTTGGAACCTAAACGAGATTATGGAAACCCCAGGGATCAACAAAATAATCCTTAGGGAAGGTGAGAATAATATATTGAGGTTCCAAGAAGCGTGTGCCAATGGTAACGGCAATGAAAACACCAATAATGAAGCCTTGGATGTCGCAGAAGTAATAACTGATGGTGACTGGCAGATAGCAAGTTTTATGGATGGGGATATTGATGCGACTATGGATTTCTTGGACTATAGCTTTCAGTTTAATGATGAAGATATGGTAATCGCTAGCAATGGTATGGAAGTCAGCGGCACATGGATGCTACAAAATAACCCCATTGGATTGTCCTTGGATTTTGGCATGTCCCAAACACTGGATGTATTGAACCGTGATTGGAGAATAAACGTCATTGCAGAAGATAGGATTCAGCTTGTTAGTACAAGTATGGAAGAATCCATCAGTTCATCCTTGGTGTTAAGAAAACGATAGCTTTTTACGCTAGCTCCCCCCCAATTCTCTTAAGGGCCTTTTGTGGTATAATGTTCTAGGACGTGTACGCTGCAAAAGGCTCTTTTATTCTAGGAGGTTACAATACCCCAAGCATGCCTGAACTGTCCACGTTAAAGTTTGAAAACATCTTTTTAAAAATGCGTATTGGCTTGCCCGGTTGTAGTTTGTTGGGGAAACTCAACTTTGGAAATTTGTAAGGCATATTCAATATTGTACGTTGAATTAATCCTGTTTTTTAAAGAAAGAGAGCGTACGGAAAAGTATTTGGATTTCAAATTTGTCAATCCCATTTTATAAATTTTAAGCTAACTATGGAGCAACTAAAACGGCCAGCAAAATTCCTAAGGTTTGCTATCAGGGTTAAATTTGTTGGAAAAATCACTTTTCTTAACCTTTCAACGAAAAATAATGCCATTTGTCCTAAACGGTCAGGATATGTTTCCTATCAGTTGTTTTACTTATAAAATGACTAGCTATGAAATTGACGACCATAATAATAGATGATTCCAACATACAAAGATTTACTACCGCCAACTTAGTAAGTAAACACCATAACCTTGAGTTAATCGGGTCTTACCAAGACCCCTTAGCCGGCCTAAATGCGGTTAATATTCTTGCGCCGGATTTGTTGATCTTAGATGTTGAAATGCCAGGATTAAACGGTTTTGAGGTTTTGGATAGGTTAAACTGCAACTGCCAGGTTATCTTATATTCCACAAGACAAGAGTTTGTGCTAAACGCGTTCCAATACCAGCCCGTAAAAGCATACCTGACAAAGCCTTTACAGATTTCCCGTTTTGAACAAGCGGTCCAAAAAGCGGTAAAAAATCAGTCCTTGAGAAAGAGTGTAAAACGAACTTTGAAAACTTTGGTTGCTATGGAGCCCATTGCTAGGGCCAGTTAAGAAAGCCTTTTAGCTGGTTAGTTCTTAACATATGTATGCTAAACCGTGGACAATTGCAATTCCGCTATTACCTTTTTGCAGAACATGGTTATAGGAATAAACAATTATATCATACAAAAAACCGGCCCATAACCAATAAAGGCTAAAAAGGCCGGTCTACTAACCAACTAAATACAATTCCGTCTACTCCATTTTGTACGTCACGTTTATAGTCGCATACTCCATATAATCACTGTGATATCCCCTCCATACAAAATCTTGTAAGCCGGTTTCGGAAATGGAAATCAGTGCTCCAAGTTTTTTGTTCGCAACCCTACAAATGCGTAAGGCGTTTTCTTCGGCATTTTTTAGTAATTCCATTAAAACAGTTTGCCGCTGTTCCCCCGTTAAGGCCGCTTTGCGCAAATATTGGACGGATTTCCCCGCCATTTGGATTTTGGCAATTTTTTGAATGTCTTCTTCGGAATCACTTTCAAAAACTAAAACGGTTCCTTCTTTTTGATAACCATAGGCTAAAAATTCCATTTTACGTTCCTCTAACTTAGTAGGATCAATATCATTTTCCTTAAGCTTTTCAAAATAGGCCGCTTTCATTTCCTCTAAAGACTTGCAATTGGAATTGGCATAAAAATGTTGTTCCAAGTTTAAGGTGATTTTAGCACGATACCGAGTTATTTTCCGTGTTAAAGGGACCTTTCCAATAACGGAAACTGTATTTTCTTGCTTGACCAAAACCGAACTTTCTTGTGATACTGGGTTTTGTGCATTACCCCACAAGGTGAAGCAAAAAATGCATAGGATGCTTATTTTTTTCATGAGATTGGTTTAAGATTAAACAATAGTGAACAGAAAGGACGCAGCAATCATCCAAATGCCTACAATAATTCCCAAAACGCCTAGTTTCCCTTGTTTTGGTGCAATCTTGGTTCTTATTTCGGCTGCCTTTTCCTTGGCTTTTTCATTTTTTCCAAGAAAAAGTTGGTTTATCAGACCAAATCCTAGCATAAACCCTAAAGTGGCCTCAACGATACTTCCTGCCAATAAGGTAACCCACCAAATTGGAGCCGTGGTCAACCAACCGATATTTAGGATGCTGGTGACAATACCCCAAACACCCCAAATACAGAATACCAGTCCTATCCATCCTTGGTAAGGTTCAATTTTTTCCAAGAGTTCTTTGGCATTGGGTTTTTTAGCAAGTACTAGTGAAGGGACTGCAATAATGCTTAATAAGATGAGCGTAATTCCATAAATCATAACTCCATGTTTATTTAAATTGTTTATAGAACAAAGGTGCAGCCTTGGTTTCTTTTAAACAGCCCTAGTAGTAGTAGAAGTAGTACCCTGTTTTCAGGGGGTATTTAGCGTTTTAGGGAAAAGGGTATAAATTACGATTCAAAAAATCAATCGTCCACTAGGCCTAGTTTAATCGCATATTTGGTAAGGCCGGCCAGGTTGCGAACCTCAAGCTTGGAAATGAGGTTCTTTCGATAACTTTCAATGGTATGTTTGCTTAAAAATAGCGTGTCCGCAATTTCTTGGGTCGTATGTTCCTCTGCAATAAGTTTTAATACCTCTTTTTCCCTTTTGGATAGTGACTCCATGATGTCTTTTTCATTGGAGAACATTCCTTTAAGGTAGACTTCTTTTATACTTTGGGAAAAGTACTTTTCCCCATTTAAAATATTCTCAATAGCTTTTAAAAGTTCTTCTTTTTCCGCATTTTTTGGCACATATCCGTCCACATTGTCCTTGGTGAGGGTCTGTATCGTTGTGGTGTCATGGAGCATACTAACAACAAGGGTCTTGGTTTTGTAATGGTTTTCCTTAATATGTTTGTTGAGTTGTATACCGTTCATGTCCGGCATGTTCACGTCCGTAATGACCAAATCAATTTTGTCTTTGGCGTTGTTGATATCCAAATACTTGGCTACATTCTTACCGCTATTGGCAGTTAACACAATATCATAGTCTTTATTGGATTTTAATATACTCAAAAGACCATCCAAAAACATTTTGTGGTCATCCGCAATTATCAATTTATAAGGTTTCACTTTGTTATTCTTTTAAAGGTATTTCTATGGTGACTACAGTACCCCGTTTAGGGGCACTATCTAGCATTAAACTAGAATTCAACTGTTGTAATCTGCTTTCAATATTCTGTAAACCAATCCCTTTGCCTATTTTTTCAATCGCAAAACCCCTTCCGTCATCTTCATAAAGGAGTTGCAATTCGCTATCCAAGATATTAAGATGGACTTCCACATTCTTGGCGTTGGCGTGTTTTATGGTATTGGTAAAAAGTTCCTGTAGTATTTGGTACAGTTCTACTTTAAGTTTTGAAGGGATTTCGTTGACTTTGGCCTTTGGATGCGCGTAAAAATTGACCTTCAATTCAGAACTGTCCCTTAATTGGGCAATGTAATTTTCAATTAAAAAAGTAAAGGCGTTTTGATGGAACTTTTTTGGCACCAAATCATGAGAAATATCCCGTACCAATTCATAAGTTTCATTGACTTGCTTTATGATGGTTTTTTGATTCTTGGAACTCTCTTTTACATTGGCCAATTGTAATTTAATACCCGCTAAATTACCCCCAATACTATCGTGCAACTGTTTAGCTATCCTGTGCCGCTCCTCTCTTTGGGCTTCTAATGAAGTGCGGGCAAGTTCCAGCTCTTGGGTATGTAATAGGGATGTGATTTTTTGGGAACTTAGTTCTTTCTCTTGCTGGTTAAGTTTACTCTGCGCTTGTAATTTTTGGTAGTATACGTACAGGAGGGATATAATAGGAATCAACAAAACCAAAAAACCATATAGAAAAGCTTTTTTGATGGTCTTTTGGCGTTCAATTTCTGCCTGTTTGGCAAGCTTTTCTTCTTTTAATTCATATATCTGGTTCTCCTTTTGTAGGCTTTGGTATTTTACCTCAATTTCCTGTATGGCCTTACTATTTTGTTGCCTGCTAATGCTTTCCGAAACGGCATTTAACTGTGTCATTAGATTATAAGCGTTTTCATAATCCCCCTTGGCACTGTAGGTTTTTCGTAAGCTATTGATTATTTTTTTCTGAAGTTCCAACCTGTTCCATTGTATAGCGTTGGTATAAGCCATTGCCAATGTCATTTCCGCAACATCATAATTCTTTAAGTTGATATTCAGTTGGCCGTACTCCAGGACTGCTTCGGTATACAGGTCATAGAATTGGTTGGCCAAAGAAACATCCAATACCTCTTTGAAATACCCAAATGCAGTATCATTTTCGTATTGCTGTACCGCTACTTTGCCCAAAGCCAATGTATTGGCCAATTTTTGTTTAATGTTCCCGCTAGTACCCAATAACGAATCCGAAACGGTAAAATAGCGTTTGGCGGCCCTCCAGTCCTTATTTTCAAAGCTGATTTTGCCTAAATTGTAATGCACTATGGGCAAAAGGTGGGGGATTCCTCTTTAGCATCAAGGATTTCCAATAGTACAGGACTTGCTTTATCAAATTCATTTTTTGCAATGTAGACATCACTTATCCCAAGCTTAAACTCTTGCAGTAATTTGGCAGTATTCCCAGAACTCGATAGAGATATACCTTCTATATATGTTTTAAGTGCCTCGTCGTACAATCCTTGCATAGTTTGTGCCTTTCCTAAAACGAATTTTGCCCTTAGGCTGTAATAACTATTGGTATTGGAATATTTACGTATGTTATCAACATAATAAATAGCGGAATCCGCATTTCCGGCAGAAAGGTGTTCTTGTGCTATTAGGGTTAGAAGTTCTAATTGTTGTGATGGATTTTTAGCTGTTTTCAATGCAAAATATAGGGAATCCGAGATGGTCTTAGGTGTATGCCCGTACGCATGAAACCTAATGTTTTCTTGGGTATACACCCTTGTAGAGGTATGTAAAAAAACAATTAGGAAGTAAATACCATAGTTTATGGAACGCATAAAAACAGTTCTGTTTTAAAGGATTAAAAGTAAACTATTTTAGAGTGCTCTCCATCCCTGTTTGCAGGGTGTCGAATGAATTTTAGTAAGCAGGTAAGGCGTACGTAGTATACTTCTTGATTATGCAAAAAAAGGGAAAAGGTAGGCTTATTGACCATTAAAAAATGAAAAAAATCGAAACGAATCGTTCGGACCTCTAGAAATTTTGCGACCTGACTGGGATTTAAAATTAAGAGTCAATCATTTAATAATCAATAAGTTAAAATTTAAATTTCAAACATGTGCACCGAATTGCTCACCTGTTTAAAATGATTATACAAATGAACTTATTTACTTGTACCTACTATCAAATTTAGCTGACAAGATAAATATAGGTTTTACTCCTACTTTTCCAGTATTTCCATCAATGGAAAATTGAGATATAATTTTTCTTTTCCTACTTTGACCGATTTTAGAAAACCAGCTCCTTCCAAATCCCTCAAATAGTTGCCTACAGTTTTTGGAGTTCCCAACTTTTCATCAATTAGATGTTTTCTTTTGGTATAAGATAATCTAAACAAAATTTCTATCAATTCTCTAGAGTATGCTTTTGGCAATTGATTTTTAATATCGTTTGACATACTCTCCATAAGCGAAGTAATTGCACTAAGGCGTTCCAATCCTTTTTGTGCGGTTATCTCAATCATGTCAAGCATATATAATATCCAACCTTTCCAATCTTCTTTTTTGGTTACCGATCTGAGTTTTTTATAGTAGGATGCTTTGTTATTGATGATGTATTCACTCAGGCATATTGCAGGTACATCCAATAGCTTTTCTAATTTTAGATAGAGTAAAAGTAAAATGCGGCCCGTTCTTCCATTGCCATCGACAAAAGGGTGAATAGCTTCAAACTGATAATGTAGTAGAGCCATTTTGATAAGCGGGTCTAGCTTACTTGGCCCATTAATGAATTTTTCAAGATTTGCTAACTTGTTCCTGATGATTGCCGCACCTGATGGAGAGGTATATATGACTTCTCCTTTGGCATTGGACAAAGTAATGCCCGGGGTCGTTCTAATACCAGAATCATTTTGTTTAATTCGTTGAACAATCTCTATAAAAAGATTTGTTGTAAGAAAAGGTTTTTTTCCAATTGGGCTAGTGCATGCCAGAGTGCTTCTTTATAACTGATTACTTCTTTTGCAGCTGGATTATAAATTTTTTATCTGCAATGACAGCTTGATATAAGTCATCATTAGTGGTAATAATATTCTCTATCTCCGAACTTGCTTTTGCTTCTTGTAAGTGGATGGTATCTAAAAAAAGTCTAGGGTTAGGTAAATTTGTTATCGCACCATTGAACTTCGATAAAGCCCTACTGGCAGTTATCGTTTTTCTGAGAATCGAGGTAGTTTCCAACTCCTTTTGGGGGGAGTAAGGGTAAATCATTATATGGATTTTTCTTATCGAAACCATCATTGGTTATAGGTATGTTTTACACCTGTTTTAAATACAAGGGTAAACATTGTAAAAAATTACCCTTGTATTCTGTATTTCTGTAAGAATCCTTCTTAAATTTTGAAGTGTTTCTGGCTAAAGCGGTAAGCCATTATTCGTGAATATGAATGGTATAGAACTATCCCTAATTGAAAACCAAAAATAATGAGTATAACCGTAATGAATTTAGATGCTCCCATAGTCGTAAGCGTTGAAAGATGGTAGTGGTCGTCAATATCAAAAAAAGTCTGTAAACCATCGATTTACGGACTTTTTTAAATTGTTTTATTCTTAAAAAGTGACCTGACTGGGGCTTACCTCGGCTACGCTCGGCATGAACTTCTCGCCCCTGTCTATAAAAAAAGAATCCCGACAGATAGCCGGGATTTAAAATAGTTTGTGACCTGACTGGGGCTCGAACCCAGGACCCTCTCCTTAAAAGGGAGATGCTCTACCAACTGAGCTATCAGGTCTCCTGCTAAAGTGAAAAAATATCACTTTAGCGGCTGCAAATATAATACCTATTATCAATTTATCAAG
>CALGQU010000152.1 GCA_937959125.1 uncultured Croceitalea sp. | reverse complement strand
CATATACTCAAAGTTATCAACACGAAACCGTTTTCGTTGTTTGGAGTTTGCTGCCTAACTATAATTTAACACTTTTTTTATATATGTTTAACGCTTGAATTTAAATTAACTAAACTTAAAATCAATTTTTATGAAGATTACGTTAGCAAAAGGCTTAACACTTCTGGGAGCATTTTTATGCTTTTTTGTGGTGCAAGCCCAGACGGTGTCCGGTACCGTTTCGGATGCAAATGGTCCTTTACCGGGGGCAAGTGTCGTTGTTAAAGGCACTACCAATGGCACCCAAACAGATTTCGATGGGAACTACACCTTGAACGACGTGGCCGCAGATGCTGTTCTTGTGTTCAGCTACATCGGTTTCTCCGCTCAAGAGGTTGCCTTAAATGGACAAACGACAATCAATGTAACCCTTGAAGAGAATGCAAGTGAGTTGGATGAAGTTGTTGTCGTTGGTTATGGTACCCAAAACCGTAGAACTGCGGTTGGTGCCGTAGAAAGTGTAAAGGCCGAGGAATTCAACAAGGGGGTCATTGTAAACCCACAACAGTTGATTCAAGGTAAAACTGCAGGTGTACAAATTTCTGCGACAACTGGTGAGCCAGGTGCTGCGGTTAATGTGCGTATCCGTGGTACGGCATCCGTAAGGGCGAACAACAATCCACTTTATGTAGTGGATGGTATTCCTTTAAGTGGGGGCAATACCTCAGCTGGAACAGGGGGGGGTAACACAGATATTGGTTCTGCCGCTGCTCTAGACCCTCTAAGTTTCTTGAACCCTAATGATATTGCCAGTATAGATATCTTGAAAGATGCTTCTGCCACAGCGATTTACGGATCTCGTGGTGCAAACGGTGTTGTTTTGATTACAACAAAAAGTGGAAGTGCGCAAAAAGGTGTTTTAGAATTTTCCTCTACCTATTCTGTTGGATACGTTCCTAATCAGATAGATATTTTGAACAGGGAACAATTTTTACAGGCACAATCAGATTTAGGGGCTACAGGTCAAGACTTTGGGGAAAACAATGATTTCCAAGATGAAATATTTAGGACCTCTTTTACCCAAAACTACAACCTCTCCTACGGTGCTGGAAATGAAAACGGCAATTACAGAATGTCCTTTGGTTACCAAGACCAAGAAGGTGAAGTAGAAGATAGTACTTTTGATAGGCTAACCGCACGGATAAATGCCACACAACGTTTCTTTGACGATAAGTTGACCTTGTCTACACAGGCAACAATTTCAAATATCGAATCACGACGTCCTCCTATTTCTGATGATCCAAATGCGCGGGGTGACTTGTTAGCTACAGCATACGCGTTCAATCCCACAAGACCTATCTTCCTTCCAAATGGTTCGTTTAATCAACCAACATTCGAGACTAGGAATCCGTTGGCCGTTCTAGGATTAACCAGAAACACATCAAGCACTTTTAGGGCTTTGATTAACTTAAGTGCAAAATATAGATTTACCGATAACTTTAGTTTTAATACCTCAATTGGTTTGGATAAGTCTACATCATCTGCAAATTCCGCAATTTCATCGCTGTTTAATTCTGCACCAACTTTAGGTACAGGTAGAGCTACGTTGAACGAATTTGATTTAACGAATACTACTTGGGAATCTTATTTTAGTTACAACAAATCGTTTGGTGAAGATGTTTTGGATTTAACTTTAGGTCATTCTTATCAAGAGTTTGTTACCGAAACGATATTTTTAGAAGCTTCTAGATTTAGAACTACTGATTTATTCCAAATGGTGAACAATATTGCTTCCGCCGAAGTATTTGCGGCCAATAGCTCATTAACACGTGATGAATTACAATCTTTCTTCTTTAGAGGTAATTATTCCTTAGCCGGCAAGTTCAACTTTTCTGGTACTGTTCGTGTTGACGGATCATCCCGTTTTGGTGCCAACAACAGATACGGTACTTTTGGTGCCGTTGGTGCATCTTGGGAGTTGTCCCAGGAAGATTGGTTCCCAGAATTCTTTGACCGTTTTAAATTAAGGGCAGCTTATGGTGTTGTTGGTAACCAAGAAGGTTTAGGTTCTAACCAATTTAGCCAAAGAGAGCGTTTTAATACGGGTGGTATTGACAATGGTGGAACGTTTAATCCTGGAGGTACAGGCATTGTTGCTTTTGATAATCCCGATTTGAAATGGGAAGAAACGACCACAACAAACATTGGTGTAGATTTTGCATTTGCAGATAACAAGTTCTCCGGTTCTTTAGAATACTATAACAGAACTACTACAGATTTCATTCTGCAGATTAATAGTGCACAACCAGCGGTACAGCCTTTCTTCTTCCAAAATATCGATGGTGATATCGTAAACCAAGGGGTAGAATTGAGTTTAAATTATATTCCGGTTGAGACAGAGGACTTCTCATGGGATATCAATTTAAATGTTGGCTTTAATGATAATATTGTTGAGAACTACGACGGCCCCGCATTGGATACCGGTCAGATTAACGGTCCTGGTCTTACTGGTGCTTTTGCACAACGCATAGCCAACGACCAACCTATTTTCAGCTTCTTTGTAAGGGATTTTCAAGGAATTGACCCAGCAACGGGAGGTAATATCTTTTTAAACGAAGGTGCACAGGTATTTGTTGGGGAAAGTGCTTTGCCCGATGTTACTTTAGGTTTTACCCAAAACTTCCGTTACAAGAATTGGGATGCAAGTATTTTCTTTAATGGATTGTTTGGTCAGTCTGTTTATAACAACAACAGAAATGCATTCTTTACCATTGGTAACCTTTCCCAAGGTAGAAACGTAACT
>CALGQU010000151.1 GCA_937959125.1 uncultured Croceitalea sp. | reverse complement strand
AAACGAACTTTAGAATTCAGGAAAAATAATTTAAAAAACATTATGTCAACATTTCATTTTATTATGGTTGTTATTATTTGGGGGTTGTCTTTGGATTTGCTCGTAAAAACAAAGCGTTCATTATCTAGCATCTTATTAAATGCTGGTCTTGGGTTATTCGTTGTTTGTGTTTTCCTTAATGTTTTTTTGGACTTAAGAAGTCCAATCTTATATATTATTAGGACATATGTTTCTGTAATACTTATTGTTATTGGCTTCTTTATGTTGGTAAGAAAACATATCAAATAATACCAAATCTAGAGTAACATAAAACTCCTATGATATGGCTAAAAAGAATGATAGATAAGCCTTTGGTCAAAAACCGAATTGAGAAACGCTGCTCCGTGAAGTTTGCAACTTCGTAGCCATAGCTTAGCGAAAAACAGGATAATACCAAGGTCACACTCATTTGAACTGCACTTCGCTTTTGCCGCAATAGTAGCCAAAGCGGAATATTCTTTATTTTAGTTAAAGGAGTAACCGCTCATCGATATCCTTTATACGATTTAATATTACTAAGGGAGATAACGAAATAGAAGTTATACATCCAAAAACAGGAATAGCCAAAAACACAGATTAAATTATGGATATACTAAAAACAGCGACGGATTGGGTAAAGGCCGAACTTTTTTCAACCCCTTTTTTTATGCTCTTTGGAATATTGTTTATAGCGGCAAGCATTGGGTTTTGGCAGTTGGGAAAAACGGATATGGCAAGAGCATATAGTATTCCCACCCTAGTAGCCGGTATTCTACTCTTGACTATTGGCCTTGGGCTGTTTTATACTAATAAATCAAGGATGATCGCATTTGAAAAGGCGTATCATAATGATGCTCAAGCATTTGTAGCATCCGAAATTTTACGTGCGGAAAGTACTTTAAAAGAATACGATACCGTAGTTTTTAAAGCTATTCCCATCATAATCATTATAGCTGCCTTATTACTACTTCTTCTAAACACTCCAACATGGCGGGCAATTTGTATTACAACCATTGCCATGCTAATAGTTATCCTGCTCGTAGATGGAACCGCCCATGCAAGAATGGAAGCCTATCATAAAGAATTGAAATTAACGGAAATCAAAAAATAACCAACTCTACGAAGCTTGTAACTTCATAACCGAGCTCGTGAAGAAATATCCAACCTTTGTAGCCAATAAAAAAACGACGCTAATGAACGTAGACAACAAAAAGTTTGTGACTTCTGAAAATAAAAGTGGATTATCATCAGCCGAAACCATTTTTCATTATTCCCAAAACGGAACCACGATTACCGCAACGTATAAAGGAGGTTCCATACTGGAGGGACTGATCATTGGAAAACAAATTCAACATTCAAAAATAGAACTCTTGTATCAGTGCCTAACAACGGAAGGAGAATTGAAAGCGGGCAAATCAAAAGGTACGATTTCAGAAACAAAAAATGGAAAACTGAAATTGGAAATGGACTGGAACTGGCTAAATGGGGATTTGTCCGGTGGAAAATCCGAATATCTAGAAATTGATTAAATCCTGCCCTGTAAAGTTTAAACCGCCAGTAGTGGCTAAATAAGAAATACGCTAGCGTGAGGGCCACATCCTTACCCAACAAAAAACCCTGACCAAAAGGCCAAGGTTTTTTAGATATCATTCAAAAATTGAAACCGCTTCTTATAGCGCGCCCCATTCTTTAAGGGAATCTTTGTTCAATTTTACATAATCTTGGTTACCTGCGGCTTCCGCAGCGGCCAAGGATTTTTTGGCAGCATCAATAGCCGCTTTGGTATCCCCTAATTTGGCATGGATCAAGGATTGCTTACGCATAACCCAAAAAGCCTTTGGATTAGCGGCAACGGCCTTGTCGATCCATTCTTTGGCCTGGTTTAAATCCTGACCCTCATCCAAATAATAGGAAGCGGCGGAATAGTAATCGTTGCCGTTAGGCCCGTTCATGACCGTTTCAATGCTTTTTAACGCTTTGGCCTTAGTAGGTACCTCAAACTTTACCCCAACGTAAACCTTTTCCCAAATCATACCCAAGGTAGCACCATTATTATGGACGTCATCAATGGTCATGGTAAAGGTTTCCACGGGCATTTCCATTGGAAATACTTCGGTTTTTACCGTTGCGGCTACTTTAGAAGCGTCCCACTCCCTAGGCGTACCCCAGTTTTCTGTATCGGAATAAAAAATGACTTCCCAAACAGCCTCTCCCGGTTTGGTAAAAATGGCATAGGAACCAGCTTTTACTTCCTTGCCGCCAATGGTCACATCATCGCCAAAAGTAATTGTGGTGTTCTTATTGGCCCCTGTTCTCCACAGAGCGTCATAAGGCACTAAATCCCCAAAAATGGTTCTTCCTCTCATGCTTGGTCTAGAATACTCCAAAGCAACATCGGTTAATCCAACTTGTTGGGACAATTTTTGGGTAGAGCTTGGCTGTGGTGTCTTAATCTGTGCCCCAAGTGTCAAAGACAACATGGCAGCCATGGCAAATACTACTAATTTTTTCATCGCTTAAGTGTGTTTTTAATGATACGCAAAACTAGTTATTCTGTTAGGCAGCAAATGTTAACGAATACTTAAATGAAGATCAGTCCCTAAAAAAGGGGGCTGCAATCATACGGTTGTCCAAAAAGAAGAAGCTTAAATAATACAAGGACTGGCTTAGGTAGGAGATGTCTATGGGTGAAGACCGGATTTCCTCTAAAGGCACATAATTGATAAGTCTGCCAGAGGCATCAAAGATACCCATGGCAATAATAGGGTCTTCTACGTTTAAATTGTAGCCCAAGGTTGCACTACCAAAACGTTTAAATACGGTAAGCCCTTCGGGATTGGAGGGTTCTTCTACCGGATTGTCGCCAGAATCCGGGTCATCAGGGTCGTCTGGCTCCTCGGCATCGTCCAAGGTAAACCGAAACAAACGGGAAGCTGACTCAATGACCGGCGGATTGCTAAACGCTTCCGAAGTGGCAAAAAATTCACCGTTTGCGGTCTGGGTCAACGCCTCAACCTGGGCAAAACCAATCGATAGATCTGTCTTGGTCAATGTTCCATTGAGAATCTCGGCATTGGACACGCTATCATAAGTGGCAAAAAAAGGAATAAGGATATTGGAGTAACCCACCACGTTTAAGGTGTTTGTATCGCTATTAAAAGATGCCCCGGTCACCAGCCCGTCAATCTGATTAAAGCCGGCACGTTCTGCTAAAAAAGTGCCGGGAGTTTTGGGTATCCTATAGGCAACCGTACCCAATTGCTGCCATTGCTTGGTCAAGACAATAAGGTCATCACCCAAAGAAAACAGGGCCTCCGCATCAAAATCACTATTGGGAGTTGTGGTAAAATCCGTTTGGTCTTCATACATAAAATTGATGCGTTCCGCATTTACGTTGTCCGAGCTATCATAGTCCGCCTTTGAGATTCTAAGAATACCCAAATCTCCCCGGTCACCATTGTTGTTTCCTATGTCGCCAATGTATATGAAGGCATCATCTTGGGTAATATCTTCCCAATCCGTATTGGTAACACCAAGTATGGTTATCGTACGCAGGATTTCTAAGGTCTCCGCATCAAATTCATATAGAACCGCCTCATTACCAGAATCGTTATGGGTAATCAACCGATTGTTGTAATAAATAAGTCCAGAGCTTTCGTTAAGGTCCGCAGGCAGCACGCCAATAGTTTCAATATTGGATTGTGACCAACCCATGGCTCCTAAAACCAGCAATATAAGTGACAAACAATGTTTCAATACAAGGATTTATAATAAAAGGTTTAACCTAGGCTTCGCTGAAAAAGCAGGATGAATTCAGTTCCCAATTTTCTGTACGTCTTTCAGCCTCTTAAAATTACGTTCCCTGCATAAAAATAAACAACTTCTTACGGCGAACTTAAAAATGTAGATGGGAAACCGTTTTTTACCGTTGAGCGATGCAACTGACAAGGAATCCCAATATCAATTTTTATTTTGTTTAACTTATTTTATTTTTAATTAAACAATATTGCTTCTATCTTTGAAAAAAAAGTACATGAAGCTGTATCAACTCCGAGCCAAACAAGGATTGACCATGACCAAGGCAGAAGCTTGGGATTTTTTATCGGACCCAAAAAACCTAAAGACCATTACCCCGGAACATATGGGTTTTCATATTCTTTCTGGGGGGCAACGTAAGATGTTTCCCGGTCAAATTATACAATATAAGGTAAGCCCTTTTCCCGGCTTTACTACCAAATGGGTTACGGAAATTACCCATGTTAAGGAAGGCGAATATTTTGTGGACGAACAGCGTTTTGGACCTTACGCCTTATGGCACCATAAGCATTTTATAAGTGAAGTGCCGGGTGGTGTGGTTATGGAAGATGTCATTGACTATAAGATTCCCATGGGAATTCTAGGGCAACTGGCACATCCTATCTTGGTCAAGGGTCAGCTTAAAAAGATTTTTGCGCACCGGGAAAGTACGCTCAACCGGCTTTTTGGAGCACTCGATGGGTTTAACAACAGCTTGGAATTAAAATCAATATAATGTCAAAAAACATATTACTTATTGGAGGTTCCCACGGAATTGGTTTTGAAATGGCGAAGGCTTTACATACCCAATATACCGTTTATATTGCCTCTAGAACCAACGAGGAATTGTACAATCTGGATGTCAACTACATTTCTTTTGATGCCACCACGGATACCTTGGATGAAACCCAATTACCGGATATCATCCACGGATTTGCCTATTGCCCGGGCAGCATCAACCTAAAACCCCTAAAAATGCTTTCGCTCGACGTTTTTAAAGAAGAAATGGAATTGAATTTCTTTGCACTTGTCAATGTTGTAAAGAGTATCATTCCAAGAATGGCAGAGGGTGCTAGTATGGTCTTTTTCAGCACGGTGGCGGTAAGCACCGGAATGCCCTACCATACCAGCGTTGCTGCGGCGAAAGGTGCCATTGAAGGCTTTGCCAAATCTTTGGCGGCGGAATACGC
>CALGQU010000150.1 GCA_937959125.1 uncultured Croceitalea sp. | reverse complement strand
TCTTTATACCCCATGGAAAAAGGCTTCTTTGTCAATAAGATCAAGAGTGATTTTTTACGGGATTTTTTGGGCAACTTGGCCACGGGAATCGGTAAAAAAAGGATTGATGCCATACAGGCCACCACTGACTATTTTAAAGACTTGGAGATGGAGTATGATTTCTACAAGCAATTGAACAACAAGGTAGTGCGCTTGCCGGAAGGTAAATTTAGATACCGCTTGGTACGGAATTTTGACGAAATCCTTTCCCTATTGGACGAAACGGAAAAAGGACCAAAAACCATCGCCGTTATTTTTGGTATCGAGGGATTGCACGCCCTAAACTCCAACCTTGACCAGGCTCCCGATGAGGCCAATTTTCTAAAAAACTTGGATACCATTAAACAATGGGATACTCCGCCCTTGATCGCAGGTCTTGCGCACCATTTTTGGAACCATCTTTGCGGACATGCCGCGAGTTTTACGGATCTGGTTGCAGACAACATCGACCAGCTAGAAGGTATAAATACGGGCTTGACCCCTTTGGGCAAAAAGGTATTGCAGAAACTATTGGATACCCAAAACGGCAAACGCATTCTGGTAGATATCAAACATATGAGCGTAACCTCCAGGGAGGAATATTATGCCCTGTTGGACAATGACCCTGCGTATAAGGATGTCCCTTTGGTAGTTACCCATGGTGCCGCCAATGGTCTAATATCGGCCAAAAACCCCGTGGCAGGGGGATCTGCGATAGCACCGACCTTGAACAAGGCGGATATTAATTTTTATAATGATGAGATTATACGAATTGCCAAAAGCAAGGGCATTTTTGGTCTGCAATTGGATGAACGCCGCGTGGCCAACAAAGCCACTTTAAAGAATACCAAAAGCTCGGTAAAAAGGTCCAAAATAATGCATTACCGCTCAGAACTGCTATGGCGGCAGGTACAACATATCGTAGAAGTTTTGGACGCGGAAGGGTTGTTTGCATGGGATTGTATTGCCATTGGTAGCGATTTTGATGGCATCATAGATCCGCTCAATGCTTTTTGGACAGCGGAAGAACTGCCCTATTTGGCGGATTTTTTGGAAAGGCATGCCTATAACTACATGCGCAAAGCACAACTTACCCTTGCCAAAAACAATATCGATGCAGATGCTATTGTGGATCGGATCATGTCTAAAAACGGTATGGAATTCCTAAGGGCTAATTTTAAATAGCCCCATGGAAAGCGTTTCAACCACTATGGGCCAACAGCTTGTTCAAATTGAGGGAAAATCCCTCACCCATCTCCAAGGCAATAATGTAGCTTTACTAAACCAAGTGTACAACGGTTGGGGGCAACCTATGGGTAAAGTACCGGTACCCTAGCCTTGCATACCACCTTAAACCCATGATATGGATATACATTCTTTTTTTAATGACGCCCTTACGTATGGGGCCATTGCGTCCAACGACCTTTCCAAGACCAATGCGTTGATCGAAGAAGCGGATAAGCTATGGGAGCAACAACTAAGGGAAAATCCCACTATTAGGACCATTATGAAGGGGGATAGCGTGGATCCCGCACGTATTTCCGATGCTTTCATTACGGAAACCGACCAGCAAGGCGTAAAAAAAGAACGCCCTATTATAGACTTGGTACAGCAAGGGGGAGGCATGTTCGGCATTGCCCTGTTGGGGTACTCTTACATTATGGAAAAAGTGGGTGTGCGCTTTCATAGCCATGGCGGTACCAGTGCCGGGGCCATAAACGCATCTTTCCTTGCGGCAGTACCCAATAGCGTTTATAGCCAAGAGTCCCTGTTCAATTCGTACGGAAAAAAAAGGGCGGCCACCAAATCAGAAGTACTTACCCATATCATCTCCAATACCCGTTTTGATTCCTTTATGGACAGAAAAGGTATCGTAGGCTATTTACAGAAAGCCCTTTTTAAAAATATGGGATCTTGGCAATTATGGACCATTGTAAGCCTGTTTTCCGCGCTCTTTTTATTGGGTTCCTATTTTATTTTCTCCTTTTTATTGGATTGGTTCAAGGCGTTTACCACCTTTGAGATACGGGTTTATGATTTTATCATAGGCACCTTTAACGTCATTGCCTATTTGGTATTCTGCTATTTTGTATTGCTCCAGGTATTAGGGTCTAACTTTGGCATCAACTCCGGGGATGCGTATTATAGGTGGGTGGACACCCTATTGCACTTAATGGAAATTGGGAATACCAAGGAACTAAAGACCAGACTGCGGGAAAATGCGGTTTCCCTCACCAAAAATGGTAAAAAAGAGCGTACCCAACCCCGTTTGGTGCTTATGACCGCCAACCTTACCCACAACAAAGTGGTAAAATTGCCCGAAGAGGCGGGCAGTTATTGGAGAAACCCGTGGAACATAAATCCGGCCGCCTATTTACGGGCTACCATGTCCCTACCCTTTATTTTTCACGTGCTTACCCCCAAAATGAAACATTATGATGTTATAGAACGCTCCAATAGGATCGCCACCAAGGCAAAATTTGTAGATGGCGGTATGCTCTCCAATTTTCCCATTAGGGAGTTCCATAGGGTGGATGGCGGAACCCCAAGTTTCCCCACCTTTGGGGTCTTACTGTCCAGCAGGGAGTCCAAGGAACCGGGCGAAAAGAAAAGTGCCTTCCTTAACTATCTGGGATCCTACTTAAAAACCTTTCGTAATTTTTATGACAACGATTTTCTAATCAACAATGCAGAGACCAAAATGCTGGTAGAATTGGTCAATACCACAGAATACAATTGGCTCAACTTTTGGATGACCCCCAAAGAAAAGAAAGGCCTTTTTTTAGAGGGAGTGGCAGCGGCCATTAAACAACTGGAAAAGTTCAACTGGGAAAGCTACAAAAACCATAGGATGGAGGAGTCCAACTTAACCCGATTTAAATAGCATGGGAAAGATCAACGATTTTCAAAAATTTTGGTTCTTGGGCCTGGCACCCACGCTGGGCGGTTTGCTGCTATTGAAATTCTGCAAGGGCGTGGCCCTTGGCAACCTTCTGGAGATACAGTTCGCATCGGACTACCAAGACTTCCGGTTTCAAATCCGGGAGCATAGCCATAGCCTGCTTACCAACAACCAACTGTTGGACTTCTTCTTTATTTTGTGCTATACGGTCCTCTTTATGCTATCCCTAAAGCTCATAAGCTTGGCCTTGGATTTTCATTTTAAAAAAAGGGCCTATCTTTTTTGTTTGGTCCCGGGGCTTTTGGACGTTCTGGAGAACACGCTCTTTTTGGGCCTTATTGAAGACTGTGCCTATTTCTTTACCGCGTATTTCTGGGTGGTACGCATCAAATGGGGCATAGCCGCCATTTTCATACAATTGATCATGGCCATATTGCTGTTCTATTTTATGCTCAACGGCTACCACGGGCTGGTCAAAATCAAAAACTTCTTTTCCAAGACCGGTAAAGGGGCGGCGGACCATACCTCCCTACTTTAACCTGAAACGTACTTAGGTCAAAAATTACTATGCGGCGACCTGTGCAAAATTCAACCTATGTGGGAAGCTCGACGCCAAAAAAAATTGCCCCGCCGTAACCAATGGGTTACGGGGACTTAAAATTTTTGGGAAGGAAGAGATTTCCCATAATTTGGGTAACAAAACACCTTGTATACCAAATGAAGTATAAAAGGCGTTAAAAAACAGGCCGCTGCTTTTTTTGCTTACCAAGCTATAAAATGCTTTCATAGCCTTGGCTACGAACCCTTTTTACAATGAAGTAAGCGGAAAAATGAACCAGCATTTTAGACACATGTGGGGCATTTGGTAGTATGCCTTTATGCAAAGGGCTCAAGAAAATAGCCTCACTTTTTAGCGTATCAAATACTTAGATATACCCTTTTGTTTTGGCTATCTCCAAAAGATCTTTGGTATTTCCTTCCGGTATACCGAACATGACCTTCAATCGTTTCTTACGCCGTTCTATGGTGGCCATATGCAAAGGAACATGCTTGGGCATTTCCTTCATTAAAAATCCTTTAGAAAGCAGGTGTAGTATTTTTTGATCGGAAGAATCCAAAAAGAGCTGTTCATTCCTGCCCTTTTCAATAAGCTTGTTGGTGCGTTCGCTATAATAGGTATCCCCTTCCCAGATAATGGGAATAAGATCCTTGAGCATTTTAGCGTCCAGGTCACTTTTAATTACAAAACCCTCGGGCTTCAACGATTTAAAAATACTGTTGATACGGGCTTGGTCATTGATTGCCGTATGGACCACAATTTTTGTTGCTGCAAACTTTTTTCTGATACGCAGTCCTAAATCCTCCCCATTGACCACCCTACCGTCGGTGGATGCCGGCATCCCGATATCCAAAAAAACGATGTCAAAAAAACGGTCCTTTAAGGTATTCATCTTGGTCAGTACGGCATCACAGCTGGTGGCCCCATGGATACTAAGGTTAAAGGGCATCGCAATTGATTTTAATAAAAGTTCATACCCCTTAACGGTCATGGGATGGTCGTCTACAATTAAAATTTTAATGGTTTGTTTCATGTACGATAGTCATGCCCCATAGGACATATCATTTGGTTCTGTGTTTTGATTTTTTGTTTGGGGCAATCCTTGTCATAACCAAAACCTTGGTTTTAGCCTACCTATTTGCAACGTACGATGACGCCCCCTTGTAGCACCTTGGACCAGCTACCAAAATCTTTTGGCACCTCTGTTTTGTACAAAAAGGAAACCCCAGCGCGGGCGTTGGGGGGGGACTCCAATAATCAATGGAAAACGGT
>CALGQU010000149.1 GCA_937959125.1 uncultured Croceitalea sp. | reverse complement strand
AGCCTATGCAGTTTGTAGGGCATGATTTAAACCGCAGCAAGCTGTTTTCCATGAGGCCAAAAATTAGAGAACATGATTGATAATGGTATTTTAGCCTATCTGCCCTGTGGTATTGAAAATGGGCAAACGCTATTGACCTACTCCCAAGCAGGGATACTTCCGCTACTTCCTGTCCATAAGGCTACTCAAATTGAATTTGGTGAAACCCCTTTGGGAATTTCCTTGGTAGGTACTACCCTTACTCTTAAAGAATTGAATAGTGACCCTTTTTTGGTCATTGTGGACAAACACACTAAAAAAGAAGCTTATGCTAAGCATAATAGGGTGTTTTTTGAAATTAGGGATAGTGAAGATATCTTGGACCTAAGATCAGGTTCGTTTGCAGGTGTTATCATAAAAGGGAATGAATCTAGGGGCCTTGTGGGGGCGGATTCCGCTTTTATATTATTTCAAAAAGCGAAACAACAGTTATCCCATAACGTTCCAGTTTGGGTTCAAGGAGGTATGGGTACACATACCGCCGCAGCTTTACTGATGAACGGAGCCGCTGGCGTTGTAATGGATGACCAATTGAATTTGTTTAGGGAGTTGGGTTTGCCTACCCATCTTAGGAAGCTTTATACTGCTCTAAACGGTGCGGAGACAAAGGTAATCGCCAAGCATAGGGTTTTGGTTCGCCCAAACTCACCGGTACTTCCACCCAAACCTACCCCAAGGGAAATTAAACGTTTTTTTGGTGGTGTGGAACCCAAGGAAAATTATATTCCCTTGGGAGCTGGAATTGGTCATGCCTACACTTTGGCACAAACCTATCCATCCCTTAACAATCTGGTTTTAGGGTTGAGAAAGGAAGTGGCCAAACGCAAGCATATGCTTCATGACTATGGTGGGATAACTTCTGGAAACGGTTTTTGTCGTGAGTTTGGATTGGAATTTCCCATTGCCCAAGGCCCTATGACGCGTGTGAGCGATGTTCCGGATTTTGCATCTGCAGTAGCCCTAGGTGGGGGACTTCCATTTCTGGCACTCTCCCTTCTCCATGGTACTAAGGCAAAAGAATTGGTGATGGAGACTAAGGAAAAGATGGTAGATAAACCATGGGGGATAGGCATACTGGGTTTTGTTTCCCCGGAATTGCGTGAAGAACAATTTAAGTACATTAAAGAAGCCAGACCTCCCGTTGTTTTAATCGCAGGTGGTCGACCTTCTCAAGCGATTCCCCTGGAAGAACTGGGAATAAAAACCTTTTTGCATGTTCCGTCCGTGAGCTTGTTGGAAATCTATATTAAAGATGGGGCAAAACGTTTTGTTTTTGAAGGTAGGGAATGTGGGGGCCATGTAGGGCCAACCTCAAGTTTTGTGCTTTGGGAACAGCAAATAGTGCGTTTGTTAAGAGAACCAAATTTGTCGCAATTCAATATCCTTTTTGCCGGAGGTATTTCAGATGGGAGCTCCAATGCGATCATCTCTGCTTTAGCAGCACCATTGATTGCCAAAGGATGCAAGGTGGGGCTTCTAATGGGTACGGCCTACCTTTTTACCAAAGAGGCGGTAAAGACCGGGGCAATTATCCCTGAGTTTCAAAAGCAAGCACTAAAACAGACTTCTACCGCTTTGGTAGAAACCGCACCAGGTCATGAAACCCGCTGTTTGGATGGTCCATTTGTACAACACTTTGAGCAACAAAAAGAGAGCTATCTGTCCCAAAAAATAGATAAGAAAGAAGCTTGGAAAAGATTGGAGGATCTTAATGTAGGAAGGCTTCGTATTGCTGCTAAGGGTATTGAACGCATTGGCCCGGATTTGGTGAAAGTTCCACTAAAAGAACAACGAAAAGAAGGGATGTATATGATGGGGCAGGTCGTTGGCTTGCGTAATAACATCCTTTCCATTAGGGAATTGCATTCGGAGGTCATGGCAACGGCCCATCATCTAACCGTTAGCACCTCCAAAGAAGAAGGAGCTTCCCCATTGGATATCGCTATTGTGGGTATGAGCTGTATCTATCCCGGATCCCCGGATATTGAGGCATTTTGGAGCAATATTGTTCTTGGAAAGGATTTGGTTTCCGAGGTTCCGGAAGAACGCTGGAACAAAGGGGTATATTATGGGGCCAAGGAGGGAGAGTCACATAAAGTGTCTTCAAAGTGGGGAGGTTTTATTCCATATTTGGAACTAGACCCGGTTGCCTATGGAATTCCACCGCAATCCATGGCGGCCATTGACCCGGTACAACTGATCAGTCTTAAGCTAGCAAAAGACGCATTGGATAATGCCGGTTATGGCGATGGCGGTTTTGATCGTGATCGGACTTCCGTGATTTTTGGGGTAGACTACGGGGCAAATTTGGCCAGTCATTATGGTTTTAGATCTTTTTTACCCCAGGTTTTCGGGAAAGTACCGGAAGAATTAGATGCCCTACTGCCCAAAATGACGGAAGATTCTTTTCCCGGGGTCTTGGGCAATGTGGTTTCCGGTAGGATAGCCAACAGACTAAATTTGGGTGGGCGAAACTATGCTGTTGATGCCGCTTGTGCCTCATCGCTCACGGCCCTCGATTTGGCCTGTCAAGAATTGATCTCTGGAAAAGCGGATATGGTCCTGGCCGGAGGAACCGACCTGCATAACAACATAGGGGATTACTTGATGTTTGAAAGTACCAAGGCCCTTTCCCCAACAGGACGCTGCGCCACCTTTGATTCCAAAGCGGACGGTATTGCCTTGGGCGAGGGAAGTGCGGTATTGGTGGTAAAGAGACTGGAAGACGCTAAAAAGGACGGAGATACCGTATACGGTGTCATTAAAGGAATAGGTGGATCAAGTGATGGAAAAGGATTAGGACTTACGGCACCTAGAAAACGGGGACAATTGCTTGCTTTGGAAAGGGCATATGGGCAAGCTGGGATAAACCCATCCAAAGTAGGACTTATGGAAGCCCATGGAACGGGAACCGTTGTTGGGGATCGTACGGAGCTTGCTTCCATGACTGAGTTGTTACAGGCTTCCGGAGCAGCGACAGGACGGACCATTTTGGGATCGGTCAAAACCCAAATTGGGCATACCAAATGTGCTGCTGGAATGGCAGGGATAATCAAATCCGTCTTAGCGGTACACCATGGTATTCAACCTCCAACATTACATCTAGACCAGCCAAACGCTTATTATGATAGTGCAACCAGTCCGTTTGCATTCCATACCGAAAGTGGGGTATGGCATGCACAAGAACGTTGTGCAGGAGTAAGCGCTTTTGGGTTTGGAGGCACTAACTATCATGCGGTGATCGCTAACCAAGAATCCGGGACTGCGTATGACCCTACCATCAAAGAATGGCCGTTTGAGCTGTTTACCTTTCGTGGGACCTTGGAGGAGATAACTACCCAATTGGGCGTGCTAGGAAAATTTATTGCTACCGATCCCAGAGTTAAGCTACGGGATATAGCGTATACGTTATCCGCCCAGGGAAAAGGCGAAATAGGGCTCAGTTTTTTAGCAAGTTCTTTTGGTGATTTAGAACATAAAATTAAGCTTGCCCAACAAAGGCAAGAACACCCTGAAATTTGGTACACCGCAAGGAAAGAAGGCAAATTGGCGTTTCTTTTTCCAGGACAAGGAAGCCAACGACTCAACATGTTTCGCGAATTGTGGGTCGTTTTTCCCCAATTACGAAGCCTGCTAAAAGAATATCCAAAATACCAACAACTGGTATTTACCCCATTAACCGTGGACAAGGCTATCTTAAAGCATCAAAAAGATACACTTACTGATACCAAGAATGCCCAACCTATACTTGGGATTTTCAATTTGACCATCGCCAAATTTTTGAAGGAATTGGGGATAAAACCAGATATGCTGGCAGGGCACAGCTATGGGGAACTTGCCGCTTTATCCTTTGCAGGGAGTATAGCTTCCAAGGACTTGGTGCCATTGAGCAGGGATAGGGCAAATGCAATACTGGATGCTGTAGACGGAGATAAGGGAATGATGGTTGCTGTTTTGGCTTCAGCGGAAAAAATCAAACCCATCTTGATTCCAGGGGTGGCTATTGTAAATTGGAACGCACCAAACCAACAGGTACTCGCTGGAAGCACGGAAAATATTGAAAAGCTTATCCTTACCCTTGGTAAAGAAGGAATCAGCTTTAAGAGGTTGAATACCGCTTGTGCCTTCCATAGCAGTATGATCAAGGGTGCTGCACCACGTTTTGGGCAATCCCAAAAGTCGTATAAGATAAAGAAACCCCAGATTGAGGTATGGTCCAATACCACTGCCCGACCTTACCCTGTGCAACCTCAAAAAATAAAAGAACGTCTCTCGCAACATTTGATAAGACCAGTCCTTTTTTCAGAACAGGTGACCAATATGTACAACGCTGGGGCAAGGGTGTTTATTGAGGCAGGGCCTGGGGGTACCCTTAGTGGTTTGGTACGCAAGATTTTAAGTAAGGATACAGTAGCACTGCATGTGGAGGAGCGTAACCCTAAGGGAGCGCTGTATCATTTTTTGTGTTTTTTGGGAAGGTATGTAGCTACGGGGAGAACCCTTAATTGGGATAAAATTTTTGGGGGACGGAATGCAAAATTTCTGGATTTTTACAAACCCGAAACCTATCAACCATCCAAAACCACATGGCGTATCAATGGACAATGGGCGCAACCCTTGGTTGGTCCCATGCCAGATTTTGGTATTTCCCCTATTTCCGTGCCCCTTAACCTACCAAAAGAATCGGTAATGGTACAAGCCACTCCCCCTGCTACCACGGATGACGTGGCAGAAACGGTGAAGACGTATTTGTCCAATGTAGAAGCTATTGTAAAGGCCCAAAAAGAAGTAATGCTAGGGTTTCTTGGGAATTCTGGTGTCTATAAAGGGGATGGCAGCAATTTGGATATGGCACCATCGCATGGCAATGTCCCTATTGAATTATTACAACAACATGAACAAAATGGAAACGCAGTATCCCAAGAAACGTTACCCCCCAAAAACTTGGGCACTTCCCAAATTACAACAACAGCACTTGTTTTAGGGGTGGTTCATGAAAAAACGGGATATCCTGAAGATATGCTTGCCTTGGATGTTGATCTGGAGGCTGATTTAAGTATCGATTCCATAAAGAGAATAGAAATTATTGGAGAACTAAAACAACGACTCCAAGGAACCTTGGATGTTGGGGAAGGTGATGAAGCTATGATGGAGGCTTTGGTGGATATCAAAACGTTGAATGGATTGATAGCTTGGATAGACTCCCATAGCATAACCCTAAAATCATCCAGTATAAAAAATGCACCACAGGATTCCCCGGTGACGGACAACACCTCAAGTTTGGACAAGAAAGGAATATTGGAAATAATTTTGGACGTGGTGAGTGGGAAAACCGGCTACCCCAAAGAGATGTTGGATATGAATGCCGATATGGAAGCGGACCTTAGTATCGATTCAATTAAACGAATGGAAATCATTGGGGATTTACGCAACAGGATTTCCTCGTTTACGGATACCGCACTATGGGAGGGGGAAGAATCCCTTATCCAACTTTCCGAACAGAAAACACTTACGACACTCTTAGCTGCCGTTATGGAACATACCGTTTCCTTAGGTCCAAGGAAATCGGTAACGATTACCCAAGAATTGGAACCTTCTGGAAAGGAGCCATTCACCAATATGAAATCCCTTTTGTTGGGCATTGTTAGCGAGAAAACTGGTTATCCCGAAGATATGTTGGATGTAGAGCTGGATTTGGAAGCGGATTTAAGCATCGATTCCATCAAACGAATAGAAATCGTAGGAGCCCTTAAGGAACGCATAACACCAAAGTTGGGAATCGATCATGATACGTCCATGGAACAGCTTGTAGAAATGAAAACATTGAACAGCATGCTCCAATGGATAGCCGCCAATTGGTCCACTACCCCTATATCCGATTCCGGACCTACTCCCGAAAAAGGGAGAAAACAAGTGGAGTTTCAAGAAAATCCTACCCGGGACGAAAAGGTTTTACGCTACAGCCTTGTAAAAGAACGGGAAGCGCTTTATGGATCGACAATGGCTAGGGTAGCGGGGAAGCACATTGCAATATGGGGTCCCAACGATCCATCTTCCCAAGCTATACAAGAAATTTTGGAGGGTAGGGGAGCCCAAGTGACGCTTACTTCCCATCCAGGGAATCTTTTAGATCCGTATGACGGACTGCTTGTTTTGGACCTCCAAACAGCCAAAGTGGAAGTAGCCATAAAAGAATTTTTTGAGGAGACCAAACAGCTTAAGGATAAGCAATTGCAATGGTTGTTCGTATGTACATACCATCCAACGGCCGCTATTGAAAAAAGTACCAAAAGTTTCCATACCGCCAAGGGGTTTTCCGGTCTGTTGAACAGTTTGGACAAGGAATGGGATACCGCTTGCAAAACCCTGCATTTTGAAGATGAGGAGTCCTTAAAAATGTCACCGAAACTAATTTCAGATGAGTTGAACGCTACGGCGGGGCTTACCGAGATTTATTTTGAAAATGGATTGCGGTATACCAAAACCCTAAAAGAAGTCCAAGAAACGGAAAAGGAGTTGTTGTTGGATTTGGATGATCGTAGTGTTGTACTGGTCTTTGGCGGGGCACAAGGAATAACGGCTGAAATTTTGGTTGCAATGGCAACGAAAGTGCCTTGTACGTACCTATTGGTAGGCCGTTCTCCCCTACCTGAAAAGGAACCAATGGAATTGGAACACATGAAAACGGAAGAGATACGGGCGTTGCTGCTAAAAAGTGGACATTATACAACCCCGGCCGAGGTGGAGCAAGAGGTTGGTAGGTTGGTCAAACGCAATCAAATCCTATCCACCTTAAACCGTTTAAAAGAACACGGGGCAGTGGGCTATTACCATGCTTTGGATGTTACCCAAGAGGATAAGTTGACCAAATTCCTTGCTCAACTATATAAGGACCACGGACGTTTGGATGGTATTATACATGCTGCCGGTTTTCTGAAGGACAAATATTATCACCAAAAAGAATGGGGGCATTTTAAAAGCGTCTATGATACTAAGGTAGCTCCCCTTACTACCTTGTTACGGGGAATTCAAGAGGATTTAAAGTTTTTGGTATTCTTTTCCAGTACCGCTTCTGTATTTGGTAATAAGGGACAAACGGATTACGCTGCGGCAAATAGTGTTTTGGATGCTGCGGCGCACTCGCTGGGCCAAGTGTTGGATGCACGGGTACTCAGTATCAACTGGGGGCCTTGGAAGGGTGCAGGCATGTCCAATGCGCTATTGGAACAGAACTTCCTTAAACAAGGTATTACTTCGATTGCCCCTAAAGCTGGGGCGGAAGCCTTTTTACATGAGCTTTTTTATGGGGAATACCATCAAATTATCAGGATGGCACCTGTAGCAACACTAGATCAAAAGACCCAAAAGGGAATAACACAACAAACAAGCCTATGAACCGTCCACCTGACATCGCAGTTGTAGGAATGTCCTGTATCTTTCCCAAAGCCAAGAATTTAGAGACCTATTGGAACAATATTGTAAATAAGGTAGACGCAATTACCGTAGCTCCGGAACATCGGATTTCACCACATTACTTTGACCCTTCCATCAACCGTATAGACCGCCACTACACCAATATGGGTGGGTTTATTGATGAATATTTGGACTTTGATCCCATTGCGTTTGGAATCGTTCCCAACACTATTCCGGAAACGGAACCGGAGCAGTTCATATCCCTTCGTATGGCACACGAAGCACTGGAAGATGCTGGGGTTTTTAAAAAGAACATTCCCTTGGAGCGATCGGGTATCGTGATAGGGAAAGGGAACTATGTAGGTCCGGTGTCCCTAAAATTGATCGATACGATTACGGGAACAGGGTATTTAAGGAGGGTTTTAGAACACGCACGACCGGATTTTTCAAAATCTGATTTGGACCGAATCTGTGGCGCCTACCAGCAAAAGACAGCTAATTTTGGACCGCATAACGCCATTGGGAATACCCCTAGTTTGGTGGCTGCCATTGTCGCCAATAGGTTCAATTTCTCTGGACCCGCTTATACCATTGATGCAGCTTGTGCAAGTTCCCTTATTGCGGTAGACCATTGCGTGAAAGAATTACAATTGGGGCGGAGCGATATGATGATAGCTGGCTCCATACACATTTCCCAGGCACCGGAGCTTTGGAGCGTGTTCTGTACGCTAGGAGCCTTCTCCAAAACCCATAAGGTAAGACCGTTCGATCGCAAAGCGGATGGCGTATTGGCGGGAGAAGGTGTCGGCTTTGTGGTATTGCGCCGTTTGGAAGATGCGATCAAGGACGATCAACGTATTTATGCCGTAATCAAGGGGGTAGGAATTTCTAGTGACGGTTCCAATGCCAGTCTAATGAGTCCTGCATGGCAAGGACAAACAAAAGCGGTAAAAAGGGCTTGGGAACAAACCGAATTGTCCCAAGATCAAATTGGGTATATAGAGGCCCATGGCACAGCCACGGTACTGGGCGATAAAACGGAGCTTAAAACCTTGGCCACCTGTTTTCCAAAAAAAGCAGGTAGGGCTATTGCCGGAATGGGATCTGTAAAATCAATGATCGGTCACGCCATGCCCGCAGCCGGGATGGCGGGCTTTATTAAAACTGCCCTTGCGTTGCACCATGATACCCTGCCTCCAACCTTACATTGTGACGAGCCCCATGAGGATATGGAAACTACAGGCTTTAATCCCGTGCAAAACCCCATAAAGTGGAGCGATACGGATTTGCCTTTGGTGGCCGGCGTCAATGCCTTTGGTTTTGGCGGAGCAAATTCCCACGCCATACTGGAAAAATTCAATACTAGACACAAAACCAAAAACAAAGGGCATCATTTTTCAAAGAAATCATCCTCCAATGCGCTTTTGCTTCTTGCGAGACCAAGCCAAAAAGCGCTGATCAAGGCATTACGGGAAAAAGAAGAATCCCTTGGACAAGGCCCGTATCGGATAGCACTTTTTAACCCCTCGGATGAACGTAGGGAAAAAGCCTTAAAGATCGTAGGGCGCAATAAGGAATGGAAAGGAAAACAGGACATCTGGTACACCAAATCACCTTTGCTCAAAGAAAAGGGAAAAATTGCTTTTATATTTCCAGGATTGGATTCCATTGGTTTGGATAGTTTATCGGTTTCTAATCACAGAGGCTTGGCGCAAGCATTGAACTTGACCTTATCCCCTTTATTGGAAAACTTATCATTGGATAGTGTGGAAACGTTAAAAACGCTGGACCATTCCTATCGTTTGGTTTATGATGCACTAATAGCACTTAAGATCATGCCAGATGTTGTTAGTGGTCATAGCATGGGAGAGTGGAGTGCGGGTACCTGTGTTGGAATGACCGATATAAAAGGCCTAGAGGAAGTGGAGCAAGCCATTAGCGATGCCAAGTTTGAAAAACCGGACTATGTTTTCCATGCGGCATGTTGCGGATTTGCCCTTGTCGATGAGCTGATCGCGGAAAGCGACGGGCAACTGTTTCTTTCCAATGACAATTGCCCCAATCAAGTAGTGTTGAGCTGTAAGGTGGAATACCAACCCCAATTAAAAGGACAATTGGATGATTTGGGTATTGTGAATTTCTCCCTTCCCTTTAGCACAGGCTATCATTCCCCCTATGGGAAAGTCTACCAAAAGACGGTAAAGGATAATGCTTCCAAGGTATTGGACATACGTAATGTTTCCGTCCCGTTGTGGTCTTGCATTACGGCGGCGCCCTATCCCAAAACCCAAGAAGCGGTAGAAAAGCTATATGAGGATTTTGTGGTAAGCCCGGTTAGATTCCGTGAGCTGATCGAGAATCTATATAAAGACGGAGTTCGGGTCTTCATTCAGGTGGGTGCAGGCGCTACCACAGGATTCATCAATGACATTTTAAAGGAAAAGCCGTCTGCCGTAGTTGCCGCCTCCAGTAGGAGCAGAAGTATCTTGGAACAGTTAAAGCGGGTATTGGCCGCATTGTTCATAGAAGGACGTGGGCCCGAGGTGGATTTCATGGAATTGCTTTCACCTAAGGAGCTGGTTTCAAAAGAAAAAGAGAAGAAAAAAGGGATGCGTGTAATGTTGGATATTGGATATAACAAGGTTGACCCGGCCAATATTTTTACAGATCAAGATCTGCAGTTGCCTTCAAAACAACTAAATCCTGAACACCTTCAGGAAAAGCTGGGGTACAGGGCCGATACTTCCAATAGTTTGGTACAACAATTTGATAAGGTCACCTCTTCCGTAGTAGCGTCACAGCAAGAGGTATTAGCGGCACTGCACGTAGATTCGGAATTGCAAATTGCTAAATACTTGCATACTCCCCAAGTCGCCCCCCCTCCAACGGGGCCAATTGATGGTAGATCGGATTTTCTCACGGATTTTGAGTTTCAGTTGGATGTCTCCTTAGAAAAATACCCTACGCTCACGGATCATGAACCCTTAAAAAAGCGTAGCAAGCATTCTCCTTTCAGCGAAGATCTAGAACCCGTCATACCCCTTACCATGTTTGTGGAACTAGGGTACGAAATCGTAAGTGGGCGCATACGCGATTTCAATAAAGTAGTGGTACGCATAGAACATATCGTGGTGCGTCAGTTTGTACATTCCCTACCAGGAGAACAAACTAAGATCAAAGTCAAAGGGGTATGGAAAGGAGAAAAGCACATCCATTTAAGTATGGCGGAAGGTGTGGAAATGGATGTTTTTATTGGAGAAGGGTTTCCAAATGGGGAGCTACCAAAAGAAGTGGAACCTCATAAGACCTCACCTATAGTAGCCAGTGAAATCTACAGGAAGCTCTATCTCTTCCACGGACCAGCCTACCAAGGCATAAAACGCATCCATGTCTATGGGAAAAAAGGAATGAAAACAACGATCGAAGCCCCGGGAGGTAAAGGGGCCTTATTGGATTCTGCCCTACAGTCTACCTCTTTATGGCATCATTTTGAAGAAAAAAACCTGATGGGGTTCCCCGTGGGAATCGCTAAAATAATTTTCCATGCCGATTTGGCTGCGCAAACCGGGGAATTTACAATAAGGACCAGACACAATAGCATTGAAGGGGAGTTCTTGTTCGATGATGTTTTTATGGAGCAAAACGGGAAAGCATGGTGTTCTATCTTTGGTTTGAAAATTCGGAAAACCGAGTTTGGTTTTGACTTTTGGCCTAACCTACAGGACCAAGAAGGCTCCTTGGTAGCAAAGCACTTAGAAAGCAATGTTTTTATAATGCCAAAGAAATACCGGCAGATAAGTTCTTGGAAAATCTTGGCAAAAGGGTACTTAACACCAGAAGAAAAGGAAGTTTATGACGCCCTTTTCATTGGAAATCAGATTCCTTGGCTTTTGGGGCGAATCGCGTCCAAGGACGCCGTACGATATTTTTTAAACCGGCTTGGGAACTTGCGCATACACCCGGGACTTTTCCAAATTAAGAACGAATCTTCGGGTAAGCCAATTTTGGCGGGGAAACTTTTGCCGGCAGAACTCCATACATCCATTGCCCATAAAAAAGAGGTAGGGGTGGGCATCTGTAGCAAACAACCCGTTGGTATTGATATTGAGCATATTGAGGAACGGTCCCTTTCCTTTGCTGAGGAAATGCTAAATCCCAGTGAGTTTCAACTTTTTAAGGAATTGGGAAGTAGTGCAGGTTTGCTGACCAAGATGTGGGTAGCCAAGGAAGCTTATGGAAAGCTATTGGGGACCGGTTTGCAAGGGCACCCAAAATCATTTACCGTCTTGGAAATAAAGGAAGACCGTCTGCGGATCAAAGAACAGTGGATAAAAACAATTACTTATAATAAATATATAATAGGATGGACCATTTGAAAAAAGAAACCTCTACAAGAACCCGTCAAGAAATTTTTGACAAAGTAAGTACCATTTTAGCAGCTATCATCGGGGAAGATTTTATTGATGAATATGAGATTACCCAAGAAAGTACGTTTACCGGTGACCTTGAAATGGAAAGTATAGAACTCGTAGAATTCTCGGAAAAACTCAAAGCGGAGTTTGGGGAGGAAATAGGATTTGCGGCTTGGCTGTCCAATCTAGAACTTGAAAGGTTGGTAATGCTAAAAGTGAACGACGTTTTGGATTATTTGGAAGAATGCCTCTAGTACGCACTTCAGCACATAAAGAGGTAAACTATGCTGTTTTAAACCCTAATGGCAAAGAAACCGTGACCATCATCCACGGGATGTTCGGTAACTTATCACAGTTCTATCTTTCCATTGGCCCAGATTTGGCAAAAACCTATAAGGTCCTGCTTTATGATTTAAAGAGCCATGGGAAAAGTAGTAAGGTATCCAACGGGTATGATTTGGACTCCTTTGCGTGGGATTTGGTAGCACTATGGGATGCTCTAGGGATTTCCAAAAGCCATCTCATGGGATTCAGTTTTGGCGCCTTGGTCGCTATACGTGCAGGGGTCCGTTATCCCAAGCGTATCCAAAAAATAACGGCCATGGAAGTGCCTCCCTTGCCAGATGTTCCTTTGCAAAAGACCGGGGACTATACTTGGGACCATTTCCTGTTTTTTGCCCATTCCCTTCCTAAAGGTGTAATCGATAATTTTTTTAGTAGCGAACGTAAACTTAAAAAAACCTATGCCATCTATGAATATATCATTAACCAAACTTCCTTTATTGAGGATAACAATGCTAGAAAACCGCTTTCTGAACAGGAGTTGGGTTCCCTACAAATAGAAACCTTGTTCCTCTATGGAAACCAGTCCATTTGTTTTCCGGAATTAGCGCGTATAAAACCATGGATAAAACATCAGAAGGTTCATGTTTTCAATGGAACCCACGGGTTTTTCATGGACAAAGATAATAAGGTGGCAGAGCTCATGGAAAAGTTTTATGGAGGACATCCGTTACAAGAAGAAAAGTTACAGGAAGCAAGACCATTATGAAAACCATAGCGTTCTTATTGCCCCCTTTTTACGGACATGTAACCCCAACATTGCCCATAGGAAAGCACCTTATACAAAAGGGATATCGGGTATACTGGGTATGCCCCATGCCTACCTTGTCCGGTATGGTTCCACCAGGTGGATATTTTTATGATTTAAAGGCAAATACGAAAGCCCCGCCCAAAACATCGATCAAAGGGAATACGATCAAAACCTATGGTATGGATAGCATTACCCGCTTATACAAACAAACGCTCATGCCCTTGAACAAAGCACTGTTTACGCCATTAAAGCAATTTTTAGAAGAGGTACGGCCAGACTTTACCGTAGTAGATCATCAGCTCTTTGCCGGGGCCTTGGCTTGTTATACCTTCAACGTTCCATTTGCAACATCCGTAACCGCGCCGGCAGCCATTGATCGATCGGAGCAGTTTCCCAAGGTTATCAAGTTTGAAAATGATCAGATACGTTCTTTTCAAGAAGAAATGGGTGTTTTTAAAGAAGGGCCTTTAATATGCAACTCCAAACTAACTTTAATCTTTACCTTGGAAGAGTTTGTACGGCAAAAGTGTTTTGCCCGGTCTTACAAGTTTGTTGGCCCTATACCTACGAAACGCAGGGACGAAGTCACTTTTCCCTATGCAAAACTTGAGCAAGAATATGGAAAGCACAGGGTTTTGGTTTCCTTGGGCAGTATTTTAAAACGGGAACAGGGTTTTATTGAGATGGTTTGCGAGGCATTGGCAGAAGATCCAAAATTTACCGTCGTTTTGGTAGCGGAGCCTAAAATGAAATCGGAATGGCCTTCCAATTTTATGGTACAATCCTTCATCCCCCAACAGAATGTGCTAAACCACATTGATCTTGTGGTATGTCATGCAGGGCATAATACGGTTATGGAATCCTTATCCCATGGTATTCCTTTGATTGCGCTTCCTATCATCAATGATCAGTCCCATGTGGCCAGTGGGATTACGGAAAACGGGGCTGGGATCCGTTTAAAGTACCGCCGGGTGAATGCCAGGATATTAAAAGAGAGCATCTGGGAAATTATTGATAACTCGGCATATTTGGCCGCGGCAAAACAACTGCGCACAAAGATATTGGGAATGGACAGTGTGCAAAAATCAGTACGTTATATTCAAGAAAACGTAAACAGCTTATGACAAAACGGACTTGGTTCTTATCGGTTTTAAAGGCAGATTACCGCGTACTTGCGCTAATGTTGGCAGTAGGGATTTTAACCACTGCAATGGGCCTGCTCATGGCAGTAGTTATACAGTTGCTCATTGATGATATCATCCCTGCCAATGATACAGGCTATTTAATGGCCGCTATCGCCGTCGCCTTTCTTTTGTTGATGGGGAAGGTAGGTTTGGGAACTGCCCAAAAATACTTTGGGATAAGGCAGGCAAGAAATTTTAACATGCGGCTGATAGATGCATTTTTTGGCCGCCTTCTTCGTTTGCCAAAATCGTTTTTTGACTCCCATAACACGGGAGATCTTATTGCAAGGATGAATGATTCCATAAGCATCCAACAAACAATTGCGTATATGGTAAACAGTTTGGCCATTAACCTGATTACTGCAGTTGGTTCTGGAATTTTATTGTGTTATTATTCTATTCTTAGTGGGGTGCTCGCATTTACATGTTTCTTCATTTTTTTTCTTATTTCTTACAGTTATCGAAAAGACATAGCGGGAAAAGTACTTAAAATGATGGAAGCCTCTGCTGTAAAAGAGAGCAATTACATTACAACGTTGCACAACATTGAACTGATCAAAGGTCAGAACAAACAGGAACATTTTACCCAGGTGAATTCCAGTACTTACGGTGATTTTCAAAATGCGAATTTTTATGTTGGAAAAGCGGGGGTGCGTATTGGGTTTTTATTGGAAACTACGGGGACCTTATGCTATATGGCCATTTTGACCGCTGTTTCTTATGCCGCGTTCCAGGGCACGCTATCCATCGGTAGCCTCTCCGCGGTACTTACCATAGCCGGGGGGCTATTACCCGTAATGGCCGCGTTGGGCCTTTCCGTGGTGGAGTTGCAAGGTGCACATATTGCCTTTAATAGAATGTACGAGCTTGCGGTACTTCCCCCTGAGCCTGATTCTCAAAAGGGAAATGATCCGTTGCCAATTGATTTTATAGGCGAGCTTTCCCTGGAACATCTCCATTTTTCCTATGTCCCGGAACAAAAGGTGCTTAGTGACTTGTCCCTTACGGTTAAGAAAGGGGAGATGATCGGTATTTTTGGAGAGAACGGATCAGGGAAAAGTACACTATTAAAGCTGATTATGGGGTTTTACCAAGCCCAAAAGGGAAGTGTGCAAATTAACCGGAACGATTTTACGAGCTATAGGCTAGGTGCCTTACGGAATAAGATAGCTTATGTTTCCCAGCAAACACGGCTGTTCAATACAAGTTTGATAGAGAACATATGTCTATCAAAAGACCCATCCGTTATCGCGGATACGATAGCCTATCTGGATCAAATAGGATTTGGTGCTTTTGTAAGCAAGATACCGGGAAGGTACCAGGCCCAGATCAGGGAGAACGGTAACAATTTATCTGGCGGGCAAAAACAATTTATCGCCTTTATCAGGGCACTGTGCCTACAGCCCGATGTTCTACTTCTGGACGAGCCAACGGCCGCCATGGACTTGGAAACGGAGCACTATGTTTTGGAGTTGCTTAAGGCCTATAAGCCAAACGGTATAGTGATCTTGGTCACCCACCGGTTACGCCCGGCCAAAATATCCGATCGGATCTATGTACTGGAGAATGGAAGTGTAGCAGTCAGCGGAAATCATGAAACACTTATCTCTAAAGGAGACAATCGCTATGCGTATTCCTATAAATCACTTGTTAACGATTAGCTTATGAAACTTGAGAATAAAACCATAGTAATTACAGGAGGCGCCTCTGGCATCGGTTTAGAACTGGCCCTTCGCTTACGGAGCAACAACCGTATAATCCTATGTGATATACGGAAACGAAGTCTGTTTAAGCTAAGAAAGAAGTTTCTGGATATGGATATTGCCCACTGCGATATCACCGTAGAATCAGAGGTCAGTGATTGGCAGCGACGCGTACAGGAAAAATACCAAAGTGTGGATGTACTGATCAACAACGCAGGAGTAGGTAAGATGCACGATATGGTTTCGAAGGAATTTAAGTTTGAGGAGATACGATTGGAAAATGAAGTGAATTTTATTTCCCAAATACGGGTAACCCATGCGTTTCTACCCCTGCTACGTAAATCCAGTAATGGCGTACTTATTTTCATGTCTTCCGGTTTGGCCATTATTCCCTACTACCGGGCTTTTATGTACAGTGCCAGCAAGGCTGCGCTACATTCTTACGTACAGTCCCTTAGGAAAAGTTTGGAAAATGAAAACCTAAGGGTTATTGAGGTTTTTCCACCTTTGGTAGCTACCAGGTTGAGCAGCGAATTGAACAACGCCGTACCAGTAGGGGAGTTTTTGGATGGTTTTTTTCAAGAACTCGCAACAGGGGCGGATGAACTTTACATTTCCCATGTAAAAGATACGATGGCCCATTTTAAAAAAGATCCCTCCGGGGCCTTTGCTTATGTTGAAAGTTTGTATCAAAACGGGAGTCCCTCAATTGAAAATCTGCGAAAGCTATTAAAATAACAATAATGGATATTGCATTTGTAACCGGATCAAGTTCTGGAATAGGGTTCGAAACCGCATTGAGATTAGCAAAAAGCGGGTTTAAAGTATATGCGGCAATGCGAAACCCGGACCGCTCACCGGAGCTTGGAAATAGGGCCCTTAAGGAAAAATTGCCCATAGAAGTGGTAAAAATGGATGTTACCGATTTGGAAGAGGTTCAGCGAACGTTTGCCACTGTTTTTGATAAAGAAGGGCATTTGGATATTCTTGTCAATAATGCCGGAATAGGAGGGCATGGTGCTATTGAGGAAGCCCCACTTTCACTTTTTAGGCAGATTATGGAAACCAATTACTTTGGCACATTACATTGTATAAAGCAAGTGCTGCCCTCAATGCGGGAGCGCAAGAAAGGGCATATACTGAACGTGACATCCTTGGCAGGTACCATGGCTTCTGCGTTCCATGGCCCGTATAGTGCCTCTAAATTCGCCGTGGAAAGCCTGTCAGAGTGCTTGGCCCAAGAACTATTGCCATACCGGGTACGCGTATCCATAATCCAACCCGGTGTGATAGAAACCCCAATTTTTAAGAAAGGGGATACTTCCACGCATGTCCAAACCAACTATCATAGATTGCATCGGTTTTACCTAAACTTTAAGAATGGCCTAAAGCTTAAGAATCCTCCTTCCGTAGTGGCAAAAAGAGTTTTAAAGGTCATCCGTAATCCTTTGGCCCCTTTTCGCAACCCCTCGGGGTTGGGAGCCTATGGAGCCCTTGAATACCGAAAAAAAATGACGGATGAAGAATGGATACAATTAGGAAACCTATCTGATGAAGCATGGTGTAAAACCGTAGAACCAGATATTGCCAAGGAGTATATGGACTTATGCAACCAACTAACCAACAAGTCACCTTATGAAGCTCCCTGAAAAACCTTCCAAACATGCCATATTGATGACCTTTGACCAGAGGTATCTCAATTATGGTTTGGCGTGTCTACAGAGTATGTCCGTGCATTACCCAGATCATCCGGACGTTTATGTGTGTTATGAAGGTGAACATCCCCAGGACCTTGAACGTATTTATGGTTTTGAACGCGTATATCCCATAACCTTTTTAGATTCCGACCAGCAGATCGAAGGACTGGATTACGGATTGGTAGGCTCTAAACAAGTATATATGCGTTTCTATGCCTGGTCCCACGTATTTGATGTCTATGAGAAGGTGATGTATTTGGATGCGGATTGTCTTGTACTTCATCCTTTGGACCATATGTTTCAAGAAACGGATTTTTACATTCTGGCTGATTTAATGACCAAAGCGGCAGATTGTTGGGTATTTAAATTGGAGTATGCCAATGATATGCAATTTCAACTCCTTTTGAAAGAAGATGGTTTTGTGTACGAAGACTTGCAATACACTATGTGCAATGCAGGGGTCTTTGTGGTGCCCAAGAAGTATAGAACACCTGGGTATGCAGAAGAACTTTGGGAGATAGCCCGCAAATACAACCATTACCTTAAGCTTGGGGACCAGAGTGTAATTTCCATTTGGTGCGCCAAACATGGTATCCAAGGAAAACATCGATTTGAAGATAATTTGCAGACAGCGGGCCTTTTTTATTTTAATCAAGATCTGGAAATAGGTGATATTAGAGGGTATTCTTCTGGTAAAACCCCGCTCAATATCTTTCATTTCAGTTATTTAAAACCCCATGCTTTGATTACCCAGCGGTATAGGGCCAATTATCTGCTGTTTTACGACTCCTTCAAAAAGTACCAGTATTATTTGATGCAAATGTCGCAGTACGATGTTCGGCCGGAGCGTCTTGATATCCATGATATTTCCGTGGTTTTGATTTTGGATGACAAGGATACCCTTCCTTCCCAAAAACAGTTGAGGTATTTTCTAACCTATTTGGAAAAGACCTATATGGAATACGAACTTATTGTTGTGGAATATGGACAAAAAGCTATGTTTGAAGATGTTTTTAAGACCTATGGTAGCTTTCGCTATCATTTTATGGAGAAGTCTACCCCTAGGGATGAACTGTCCCGAATGCATTTTGTAAGTAATTTGGCAAATAACAGAAAAGTTTTGATTCTTAAAGGGCTACGAGTTCCCCATCCAAAGTCAGTTTTAGAAGGTTCCCTGCTGTTGGAAGGGAAAAAAGATGTCGTTCTTCTCCATGGGAAGCAATCCATAGCGCTGGATTTGAAGGTTTTTAAGAAGAAAAGGGGAAAGCTTCCCTTTTTTCCATTACCCCGGGAAACCCCTCAAGACTGGTCAGCTTATGGCTTAAGACCACCAGGGGAATGGGACCATGGGGGTATGCGCGGTTATGGCGTACTATTGGACCGTATCCTCCTGCATCAAAAAAGCGCCGGAAGGGATAAAAAAATGAATAACACCCTAACGATACCGGAAACCTGGATCGCTCAACTTGGTGCCTTAGGATTGAAAACCATAAAATTGGAATACCCTTATTATGTTTTTGAAGCAAACATGCCAGAGATTATGGGGACACCTTTAAAAAATACGAATAATGAGTAATGCCATACATATTGTTTGTGCCTCCGATGACCGATACGCGTTGATGGTCTGCGCTTTGTTATCTTCTATCCAAGATAACTATCGACATCGAGAAGAAATCATTTTCCATATTATTGACAATGGTATTAGAAGACCTAACAAAAAGAGGATTCTAGCTTCTGTATTTGCAGATAACCTCTCAATACGATGGATGAAGATAGATGAATCCCACTTTAATGCGCTGCACCCAAATGCGGATCAGTTTAAGATGACTGCACATTATGCTAGGTTTCTGATTCCATACCTTATGGACAAAACCATCGAACGGGTAATTTACTTGGATTGTGATACCATTGTTTTAGGAGATATTGGAATGCTTTGGGAGGTAGATTTAGAAAACAATGTTCTTGCCGCGGCGCGGGATCAAACCGCAAATATTGGGGATTCATGGCTAATATCAAATGGTAAGGAGTTGGGGTTGAATCCTTTGGAAAAGTATTTTAATTCTGGGGTGTTGGTAATGGACCTTAAACGATGGCGACAAGAAAACCTAACCACAAAACTTATCCAATGTACCTTGGATAACCAAGATAATATCCAGTGTTTTGATCAATATGCATTCAATGTGGTTTTCCATAAGAAATGGACGGAATTACCTTCGGCATGGAACCATATGCAAACAAAACCTTTTATAGACGGAATACATTTAATTCATTACGTAGCCTGGGAAAAACCAATTCTTAAAACCAGTTGGGGTCCGTACCATCATTATTTTTATAAATATTTGGATAAAGCGGGTCAAGGTTCCTTAAAACCCTACCTAAGATTAAGGGATGTAGCGCCTATCAAGGATAAAGATGAACTGCCCTTACTACTGCAAAGGTTGAATTTAACCTATCACCCTGAACTTTCTTTGAACCATCAGGGTATTGTTGTAGAGCCGGAAGAAGGCGGTATTACAAAACTTTTGCTTGAAAAAGATAAAGAACTGAATGTAGTAAGGTTATTTTTGGTACGCTTATTACGAAATTTTGCGAAAGACACCGCCCATGCGGAATACTTGGAGGAAAAAGCCGTCTTCAAGATGGCCTCAAAACAATTGAACCTTTTTGGACATCGGGTATCTTTCCTTAAGAAAACAGCAATAGAGGTAACAAGTTCGTTGGCAATGGGGAGCTACAGTCTTGTTTACGTGGATATGGATGATGCCATGGAAAACATTAAGAATTTCATGGGTAATCTTATTCGGTTGTTACATTACGGCGGGATTATGTGTGGATCTTGCACCCAAACGGAACCGTTGGAAAAGGAGGACTTTGATATTTTTAAGTTTTATGACCTAGGTTTTGACTACCAGAAAACGGACATTAGAATCCATAAGGAAGCTAACCGTCCAAATCGATGGTTTTGGTACTTTATCAGGGAATACTAAAAACGGTTTTTTAGGACTTCCCATAATCTTTGCTTTGCCGGTCTTCAAAAGTTTAGTCCAAACCCCAACAATTTTAATACTAAGGGGAGGTATACGTATTACGCCCCTTTGAATCTGTGTTGTTACCAATAGCTATTAGTACTGCGTTTGTTTATGATGCTATGTCGGAAAAGACAGTTGGTCCGTCAGCAAAAAAAAAGATGTACCGCAAATAGGGTATTCAAGAGTGCGTGTTAACAAAAAAAAGATTTTTTTTTCAGGATTTTTGAAGATTTGATTGTTTTATAGATATAACTCCAAAAAAAATGACATGAGAAAGCCAAATCTTACCAAAACCTTACAATTGCAAAACGACGAGCAGCTAAACAAAATGTTTGAAAGCAATGAAAGATTCATCAGAGGGGTCATTGCCTTTTGCATGGTTCAATTTGTACTCTTATTGGTAGGTTACTTTCATTTCTAAAGGAACACCAGTTTAAATAGAATATTTGGTGTAATCCCCAGCGAACTTTGTTCAATCCTTTCGGGGGCTTGATCCGCATTCAAACGATAAAACGCATTAAGGATATTGTTACGATCAAGAAGGTTCCATACCGAAAACCCCATTTGTGCCATGGTGTTTTTGCCACATTTGAACTCATAACTAGCGGATACATCCAATCTTAGATAGTCATCCAGCCGATTGGCATTTGGAAGACCAAAATTAATTTCCCCATTCGCCATTTCCCCATTTTCAATGGGTATCGTCAGAGGCCTTCCCGTTCTCCAGTTCAATCCAGAAGCTACCAATAATCTTCCAAAGGTGTAATTCGTACCCAAGGTCAAGGCATGGGTGATATCAAAATTGTTGGGAAAACTTCTCTCTGATAATGTTGGAAAAACATAATCACTGGAAAGGAAGGAATAGCTGAGCCATATATTGCTTTGATCGAGCTGTTTTCTCAAAAGTAAATCGAGCCCCTTGGCTTCATAGGACCCAGAGGTACGCACAAACTCAAAGCGATCTTGGAAACCTTGGCTTTGGGTGGTTATCCCATCCACATTTTTATAGTACAGCTCGGCATTGGCCAGCCAACCTTGTCTATTGAAATTAAGACCAACAGAAGCCTGCCTGCTTCTAATTACTGGTATAGAACCGTTGTTGGAGAGTTGCCACCTTCTTTTTTCAACTCCCAGAAAGTCATTTTGAAAATTAATGACTTGCGAAGTGTTTTGGTGTTTGAACTCTCCAAGGATTTCTAGATTAAAGAATTTACCCAAATCTTGGTTAAAGCTTAATCGAGGTTCCAATAGGTGCCTCCTAAATTTGGCCAAGTAGTTATATCGTCCCCCCAGGTTAAATTGGGTCTTGGCGTTTTTTGAACGATACTTAACTTCGGAAAAAACGCTATGGGTACGCAGGACCTCAGCATCCAGTCTTGTAAAGAACGGGTCGTCTATCTCATCTAGATTAGTAACCTTCGTTTCCACAAAATGATAACCGTTCACCATAGTAAGTTTTGGGGTTAGCTTGTAATCCCCACTTAACTTGATACTGGTTTCAGAGACCGCATTCTTTTGAAAAAAGCGTTGGTTTTTTTGAATGTTGGCATTGATCGCCTGTAAACTGTAATCCGTATTGTAAACTTCCAATGATGAGCTAAGTGTTTTGGACCAGTTTTTTTCATAAGAAATCCCCGCGGCCACACTGGTTTGTTCCAAATTACTGTCACGCACCTCTTCTACACCCATAACCTCTGCTACTTCATTAAAGTTTACGCTATTTGCGGTGTTGATAAAGTTTATACGGAGCTTATCCTTGGTGGTAGGAAAATAGAGCAATCGTAACCCCACATCATAAAAGTCGAACAGAATATCGGTATCACCGCCTTGGGAAATACTTTGTTCAATTTCCGTTTCTTGTGCCATACGCTCAAAGAATTGCGCGTAGGTTGGGGTTTCTACATAATTGCTAATGGATTTACGTGCGGCTACCTGTACCGAGGCTTTCTTTCCAATTGGAGCATCCACAAAACCGTTGGCATCAATGAGG
>CALGQU010000148.1 GCA_937959125.1 uncultured Croceitalea sp. | reverse complement strand
ATCACGGAAAAGAAAACCGCCTGTACCGGTTATGCCTTCCTTGTCCGGGAAATGGCAAGTTTGGCAGGTATCGAATGCGTTATGGTAAGCGGTTACGGGCGCACGCCCAATCTCTTTTTAAAAAAGGACAGTCCTCCCAACCATTCTTGGAATGCCGTAAAACTTAATGAAAAATGGTATTTGTGCGATGCCACCTGGTCAGCGGGAGTCACCAATTTTGAAGATGGGAAACCTGTATTTAAACAAGAATATTATGACGGCTACTTTCTGGCCGATCCCAACATCTTTATAAAAAAACATTTTCCGTTGGATACCCAATGGAGCTTGATGACCGCGCCACCTTCGTTTCAAGAATTTTTGGCGGGTCCAATAGTTTATAAGGATGCTTCCGCTTTGGGCGTTTTGCCGCTTTCACCACAAAACATGGACATAAAAGCGACTAAAAATGACGTATTGGAATTTACTTTTCAGCTAATGGACGACATTGTTATTGAAAAGACGGATTTGTTGGTGTCCAGCGGAAATTCCAGTACTCCCGTAATCCCCATAGTACATCGGGAGGGTGGTACCTATATCGTATCTCATCGATTTAAAAAAGCGGGGTGGTTTGATGTACACCTAAGGGTAAATGAAACCATTATAGCCACCTATGTGGTTCGGGTAAAAAGGAAGTAATCGTATTCCATGTATTTTATTGGAGTGGATTTTTTGCTTGCCCAAATAAGTCGCGAACGTTAAAAAGATGCTCTCCTACAACGCTATTTTTTTTATGAAAAAGTTTGCGGATTGATTTTTTTATTATGTTTACCCAGTAAATGAGTCCAACTAATAGGACGCATTGCCTTTCGCTTTGAAAACTTTTTTCAAATTCGGGCCTATGGGGATAAGGAAGTCTACCCAAAAAGCCGTCTTAGGGATAGGACACCGAATAATAGGGCTGACTTCCGAAATGTTTTCTTCTTACCGTAGGTTGTATCTGCGATTTTTTGGTTCTACACCTGATAGGTTTTTTGTATTCCGTATTTGAGATTGGTCTATTCTTACGACCCTTAATCACTCTTTTACTAATGCGAAATACAGATGAAGACCAAATACATCGATTTGATCGAGCAGACCTATGACTTTCCGCAAAGGGAGTTTACACTTGCGGAAAACAACTTGCATTTTCACGGCATTGACCTAATGGCATTAATTGACCATTATGGTTCACCTCTGAAGTTTACCTATCTCCCAAAGATATCGGAGAATATCCAGCGTGCCAAAAAGTGGTTCGCAACAGCAATCCGAAAACACGGATATGCCGGAAGGTATCACTATTGCTATTGCACCAAGAGCTCCCATTTTGAGCATGTCCTCAACGAAGCGCTCAAGAACAATATCCATATTGAGACTTCCTCTACCTTCGATATTGATATTGTAGAGCACCTAAAAGCGTCGGGCAAGATTTCAGATTCCACCTTTGTACTCTGCAATGGTTTTAAAAGGGACGAATACGTGGATAAAATTGCACGGTTCATAAACAATGGGCACAATAACTGCATTCCCATTATTGATAATTTTGAAGAACTGGACCTACTTGGCAATGAAATTCACGGAAAGTTCAAGATTGGAATCCGTATTGCTTCCGAAGAGGAACCTAAATTTGAGTTTTACACCTCAAGATTAGGTATAGGCTACAAGAACATCGTTCCCTTTTATTCTAAGACCATTAAGGACAATCCAAAGGTTGAGCTAAAAATGCTCCATTTTTTTATTAATACGGGGATCAGGGACACAGCCTACTATTGGAACGAGCTCTTAAAATGTCTAAAAGTATACATCAACCTAAAGAAAATATGCCCTACACTGGATAGCTTGAATATTGGCGGGGGCTTTCCCATTAAAAACTCGTTGGCGTTTGAATACGATTACGGGTATATGGTAGATGAAATCGTTAATCAGATCAACCAAGCGTGCCGGGAAGCAAATGTTGAGGTTCCAGACATCTTTACCGAGTTTGGTAGCTTTACCGTTGGTGAGAGTGGTGGGGCCATTTATCAAATCCTACATCAAAAACAGCAGAACGACCGTGAGAAGTGGAACATGATCAATTCCTCGTTCATAACAACCATTCCAGATTCATGGGCCATAAGTAAGCGATTTATCATGCTCGCCCTTAATCGATGGAATGAGGAATATGAGCGAGTGTTATTGGGAGGACTTACCTGCGATAGCGACGATTATTACAATTCGGAGCAACATATGAACGCCATCTACCTTCCCAAGTTCAAAAAAGAACGGCCGTTATATGTAGGTTTCTTCAATACAGGGGCCTACCAAGAGACCATAGGTGGTTTTGGTGGTTTACAACATTGTTTGATTCCCCAGCCCAAACATATTTTGATAGATAAAGATGTTGAAGGAAACCTAAAGACTAGTGTTTTTGCAGAGCAGCAAACCGCCAACGACTTTTTATCGATTCTGGGTTATCATCAATCCAAAGTTGCCGAGTCAAAACCGTTGGGGGAAAAGCAAATGGCCAAGAGAACTTTGGCAGTCAAATAAAAAACAAAATCAAAATGGAACCTATAGAAACATACGCAGGAATACCCAACGAATATGCGTCCGTGGAAAAATCCAAAATCGTGCTGATCCCCGTGGCTTATGATGGCACCAGTACCTGGGGCAAAGGAGCCGACAACGGCCCTGAAGCATTTTTGGAAGCTTCCAAAAATATGGAGCTTTATGATATTGAAACCGATAGCGAAGTATATCTGGAGGGAATTTATTTGACCGACATCTTGGACAAATTTGATTCTCCTGAACGGATGGTGGATACCGTACATAAAACGGTTAAGGACTTTATCAACAGAAAAAAAATGGTTACCATGATCGGTGGGGAGCATTCTATTTCCATTGGGGCCATTAGGGCGTTCAATGAAGCATATGAGGGACTTACCGTGCTCCAAATTGATGCGCATGCCGATCTTAGGGTATCCTACGAGGGATCCAAATATAACCATGCCTGTGCCCTATATGAAGCCTCACAGACCACAAACCTGGTTCAAGTGGGGATTCGCAGCATGGACAGAACGGAAACGCTGACCATGAACCGTGACCATGTCTTTTTTGCCCACGAAATGGCCAATAACGATTATTGGATGGACAATGTCTTGGATTTGATGACGGACAATGTCTACATCACCTTTGACTTGGATGCCCTAGATCCTTCAATACTGCCATCTACGGGCACTCCGGAACCCGGTGGCCTTTTTTGGTACGAAACGCTTGAATTTCTAAAACGGATCTTTGAAGAATGTAACGTTGTAGGCTTTGATATTGTGGAACTCTGCCCTAACCAAAAGGAGAGATCCTCGGATTTTTTGGCGGCAAAACTTTACTATAAAATGCTGAGTTACAAATTTAAACAGCAGATGGAAGAAATTGGCGATGACTATGGACAACCCAACAACTTTGAAAAATTTGAAAGGAACGGTGAGCACTATGAAGAAAGGTAAGGGCGATATTTCCCGATTTTTAGAAAAACACTTTTTGCATTTCAATGCGGCATCTTTGGTCGATGCCGCTAAGGGATATGAAGCCCAATTGGAACAGGGATCCCAAATGTTGGTGTCCCTCGCAGGAGCCATGAGCACCGCAGAATTAGGCAAGATTTTCTCGGAAATCATCCGTTCAAAAAAGGTACATATCATCTCCTGTACCGGGGCTAATTTGGAGGAGGATATTATGAACCTCGTGGCCCACTCCCATTACAGGAGGGTGCCCAATTATAGGGATTTGACCCCAAAGGATGAGTGGAATCTGTTAGAAAGTGGACTCAACCGGGTTACCGATACTTGTATCCCGGAGGAGGAAGCTTTTCGCCGTTTGCAAAAACATGTTTACAAAATCTGGAAACAGGCCGATGAAAACGGGGAACGTTTGTTCCCCCACGAGTTTATGTACCGTTTATTGCTTTCCGGTGTTTTGGAGGAACATTATGAAATAGCTATTGAAGATTCTTGGATGTTCGCCGCTGCCCAAGCCAATTTACCCATGGTGGTCCCTGGTTGGGAAGACAGTACCATGGGAAATATTTTTGCCAGTTACGTCATCAAAGGGGAACTCCGGGCAAGTACCATGAAATCTGGAATTGAGTACATGGCCTTCTTGGCGGATTGGTATAAAAACAACTGCAAAAATGGCATTGGCTTTTTTCAAATAGGCGGGGGTATAGCAGGCGATTTCCCAATTTGTGTGGTTCCAATGCTGTATCAAGACCTAGAGGAGACCGACACCCCTTTCTGGAGCTATTTCTGCCAGATAAGCGATTCCACTACCAGCTATGGTTCTTACTCAGGAGCCGTACCGAACGAAAAGATCACATGGGGAAAGTTGGATATTGATACACCAAAATTCATCATTGAAAGTGATGCCACTATTGTTGCACCATTGGTGTTTGCTTATTTATTGAATATGTAGTTATGGGAAAAGATATGTCAGGAAATATGAAAAGGGTCATTGTAGACTATAAAAAACTCAACGCCCACTTACTGGATTTGTTGGTAGAACGATATCCAGATGGGTATGGGGACGAGGATATTATCAGCTTCCGCAATGCTCAAGCAGAGTGGGTTGAATGTGTTGAAGTTACCACCGAGGATACCATGTACTTGGTAAAAGTAAGTAAGCGCCTTATGGCAGCCATGGAAGAGCATGATGAGGATGAAATTGAGCTGAATGGGGCCAAAGATTTTGAAGAAGAATAGATTGTAACTGAAAAATAAAGAAGCATGAAAACAGTTTTTACCATTTTAATGGTTTTGGCAACATTGGTCACCCAGCCTACACAACAGGAAGAATTTATCGTGGAAGCCACCTATTTGGGTATGGAAGATGAGGGCTACATCTTTATGGAGGATGATCGATCGGAGTATTCCTTTTCAACCATTGATACAAAGGTCTCGCAGAAGTATGACTTAAGTGCGGACCAGTATGTGGGAAAGAAATTTGAGGTCACCTATTGGATAGAAACGGAAATTGATGAAAATGACGAGGAATACGATGTTTATACCATCGTAGACCTTTATTTGTTTGACTAACTCAAACCTTAGGGGGCGGGACATGTTTTCCGCCTCCTTTTAACAAACAAGGGAATATGAAAAAAATAGTCAAATCAAGATTGTTGGCAGTTTATGGAACCAAAGTCATGGTGCTCAAAAAAATAAGTAAATCCATTACATATACCCTTCCCGGGGGTGTCAAAAAACGAAAAGAAACGGAAGTGGAAGCCCTTATTAGGGAGACGGCTGAAGAAACCTCGTTGGAGCTGATGGAAGAACAACTTCAATTTTACCTATCCCTAATACGACAAACGGATATACGGACCATAAACAAGAACTATTATTACACCAGCTTAGAGCCATTAAAAATCGAAGTTTTGGAAAAAGATAAATTCGAGTCGGTACTCTGGTTGGACTGGAAGCAGGCGATCGGGTTTATGGATAAATCAGATCGTATGGCCATAAAGGCCTATTTTAAAAACATGGGAAGAAACCAAGAAAACCAGGAAAATTATGAACGCCAAGTTTCACCTCGCATTGCCTTGTAAAGACATCGAAGAAACCAAAAATTTCTATGTTACCACTATTGGGGCAAGCATGGGAAGGAATACCAAAAATTGGTTGGACATTAATTTGTTCGGCAACCAATTGACCTTTACAAAGGCCGGGGAATTCTCCTTCGATTATAAAAATTATAAGTTGGGGGACTACGTGCTACCATCCTTCCACTTTGGCGTCATTGTGACTGTGGATGATTGGGGCAAGCTTTATACCCGTCTTTTTCAAATGGATCTAGAGGTCACCACAGAGGCTACCTTTATGCAGGGTGAAACTGGGGAACACCTGTCCTTTTTTGTACAAGATCCAAATGGGTACATGTTGGAATTTAAAAGTTTTAAGGAAGGTGATGCTATTTTTTCAATTTAATGTATCGTTTACAAATTGAGCAAACTACCTCAAGACAAGCCTTAGGGTATCATACCCTTTACCGGTACCAATAAAAAAGCCGCCTAATTGGCGGCTTTCGCTTTACACTACGGCACTACTACCAAATTTTAACCCGCTCTTCCGGGGCCAAGTACATAGGATCTCCTTCTTTTATATCAAAGGCGGTATAGAACGCGTCTACGTTTAAAAGCGGTTGGCTAGCCCGTATCATCCCTGGGGAATGTGGGTCTGTTTTTACCTGCGTACGCAAGGCTTCATCCCTACTTTTGGTGCGCCAAACCGTAGCCCAAGACATAAAGAAACGTTGCTCGGCCGTAAAGCCGTCAATATCATCCGGTCTTCCGTTTTCCTTAAAGAACTTTTGTAAGCCGTCATAGGCACCTAAAACACCGCCTAAATCCCCAATGTTCTCTCCAAGGGTAAATTTTCCATCCACATAAACACTGTCCAAAACTTCCAATTTACTGTATTGTGCGGCCAAGGCATCGCCTCGCTCGGTAAAAGCGGCCAGATCTTCGTCCGTCCACCAATTCTTAAGGTTACCATCAGAATCAAAACGGGCACCACTATCATCAAAGGCATGGGAAATCTCATGACCGATTACTGCCCCAATACCTCCATAATTTACGGCTTCGTCCGCCGTATAGTTGTAAAAAGGTGGTTGTAGTATCGCTGCCGGAAACACAATTTCATTGTTCAATGGGTTAAAATAGGCATTCACCGTCTGTGGGGACATCCCCCATTCGGTTTTATCCACAGGTTCCCCAATTTCAGAAAAGTTCTTTTCTTGTCCCCATTTGTTTACGGCGATCATATTGTCAAAATAGGATTTGTCCGCGGCAACTTCCATATTGGAATAATCTTCCCAATCGTCCGGATAGGCAATCTTAACGGTGAACTTATCCAATTTCTCTATGGCCTTGGCCTTAGTTTCCTCTCCCATCCAATCCAATTTTTGGATACGCGCTTTATAGGCTTCTATAACATTGGCGATCATCTGTTCCGCTTTTGCCTTTGCTTCCGGTGGAAACTTGGCATCAACATACAATTGTCCCAAGGCTTCACCTACCGTACCATTAACCGTTGCCAATGCACGTTCATCCGCAGGGCGTTGTTTTTTGGCTCCGCGTAGGTATTTGCTATAAAACTCCCAATTGGCCGTTTCTACTTCCGTGGTCAACCTACCGGCAGCACTGTTGAAGGTATCCCAACGTACCAAGGTTTTAATATCTTCTATGGGGGTGTTTTTTAGAAAGCCGTCCAAAGCTTCCGTATAACGCAATTGGGTTACCAAAAGGGTATCAAATTTTTTGGTGATGCCTAAATCCGATATCATCTTGGGCACATCAATACCAGAAAGCATGGCATCTATCTCTGCTACGGATCTGGGGTTGTTATAATTTCTGGCATCCCGTCGTTCTACTTTGGTCAATCTGGGTTCTGCCAACTGGGTCTCCAATTCCAAGATTTTATCGGCCTCTGCCATTGCAGTAGCTTCCGTATCCCCTAATTTCTGCAACATTCTGGCGATATGTTCTTTGTATTTTGCACGGGTCTCCTTGGATTTATCATCCTGATCCAAATAGTAATCCCTATCCGGAAGTCCCAATCCGTTGGCTCCCAGATACACTGCATTTATACTACTGTTGTTTAAGTCCGCTCCGGCACCAATACTTATAAAAGGTGAGGAAACCGCAGGGTTCGTTGCCAATACCGTTTGTAAATCCGTAAGATTCCGAATACCGGCTATAGCATCCAAAGCAGGCTGCAAAGGTGCCAATCCGGCCGCATCGCGGGCAACGGTATCCAACTTGGTGTCAAATATGGCCAAGGCCTTGGCCTGATCCGTTTCCGGTCCGTAGGTATTGCTTTTCTTTGCCTTGTCCAAAATCTGGAGCACATCGTTATCCGTAGATTTTCTTAAGACCGTAAACCCTCCCCAACTGGTCCTATCATCGGGAATTTCCGTGGTTTTCATCCAATTTCCATTTACATAATTGTAAAAATCGTCTTTTGGGCTGACCAAAGTATCCATGTTTTCCAGGACAATGCCCGGAATCATTACTACTTTTTCTTCCACTTTTTCTTCCTTACAGGAAGCTGCCAGCACCAACAATGATGCTACAAAAAGTACTTTTTTCATTTTTGTGATTTTCGTTTTTGAGTTAACATTTTTCGTAAGTCGTCGCTCATCAGTTTTTGTTACATAATTTTCAACAAAACTAGCTTAAAAATGCTAAAAACTCATTTTATCCTTAAAAAGATAGGACTGTCTTCTTGATACTTCAATTTCTGTACCGTCCGTCATCGTCAATTTAAGCTTCCCGTTGAACCATGGTACAAGGTTGGTAATGTAGTTGGTGTTGATGATTTGTTGCCTATTGGCCCTAAAGAAAACAGTGCTGGGTAGTTTTTCTTCAATTTGGTTCAACGATTTGTAGAGCATCGGGTTTTCCCCGTCAAAATATACCCGGGTGTAATTGCCCACAATTTCAAAATGCGCAATGTTTCCAATCTTTACCAGCCAACACTTTTCACCGTCTTTAATAAAAATCTGGCTTTGTTCCGTTAGAGTAGTTTGTGTTGTGGCAACTTCTTCTTGGGCATTGATTTTGGCCTTTACTTTTTCAATGGCGGCGGCAAAGCGCGTATTGTTAATAGGCTTTAGTAGGTAATCCAAGGCATTGTACTCAAAGGACTTAATGGCATATTCATCAAAAGCGGTGGTAAATACGGTGATAGGTACCTCATCCAACATTTCCAACAATTCAAACCCATCTTTCTCTGGCATGTTAATATCCAAAAAAAGGAGTTGGGGGTTGGTTTCTTGGATAAGCTCTACCCCACTGTCAACATTCTCGGCCTCCCCTACAATCTCAATTTCCGGGTGTTTTTTAATGAGCTCCTTTAACTCATTGCGCGCCAAACGGGAATCTTCTACTATGACGGCCTTGATACTCATATTGGGATATGGATTTCTGCAGCTACCTCGTTCCCTACTTCGTTTAGACTAAAGGTAGCGTTATCGCCATGTAAGAGCTTAAGGCGTTGCCGTATATTTCTAAGCCCCAATTGTGTAGAGCCCTTGGAAATTTTTAATTTGCCCGTATTGGTGACCCTAATGAGCATCTCTTGGGGATACTTTTGGATTTCAAGGCGGATCTCACCACCGTCCTTTAGATTGGCAATACCGTGTTTTGCCGCGTTTTCTATCAGCAATTGTATTAACATTGGAGGTATTTGTACGGCCAATGCGGTATCGTCCACCTTTTTAATGTACTGTAAGCGATCTTCAAACTGTATTTTAGAAAGTGCAATATAGTTGTCCACCATTTCCAGTTCTTCAGCAACGGCAATCCCGTCCACATTGTTCTTGGTCAAGGAATACCGTAACATCTCTGATAGCTTGGTCAGCATTTCACGGGATTTTTCAACATCTTCCAACATTAACCCCCTAATATTATTAAGGCTATTAAACATAAAATGCGGATTAATCTGCCCTTTTAAGGTATTGAGTTGTGCCTGTTTAAGCGTATCACTCATTTCCAATCTGGCAATTCTATCCTTATTAAGTTTGAGCAATAACTTGATGACCAGATAGCAGATGACCCAGCAAGCAATGATAAAGACGGAATTAAAGAGAAGCAGCCATTTATTGTCAAAAGCCCTTAGAAGGTTCAGTTGTTCTTCTGAGATATCCGGTCCAAATTTATGGTACGCATAACCCATGGCATAGTTTAGGGCACCATAAACCAACCCGGCCACCAATAGCGCAACTGTAATCTTGATGGATTTTTTAAACGTAAAACTTTCTAAATCAATGTTTCTTTTAAGATACGATCGCAAACCTGTAGTTACCCCAATACCTATGGTGAGCCCATTAATAAGATTGAAAATCACAAATTGAATTCCAAATCTTTTAAGAAAAAACACGGAGCTTAGGTTAAGAAACCCCCAGCCCGCGAATTGTAGTATCCAAAAAAATCGATTTTGATTTTTGTCAGTAATGTTCATAGGAGGTACCCACTATTATTGCGTCCAAAGATAAATAAGTTTACCGACGGTAAACCCAAATCCAAAAAAGACCAAGGCAACACCCAAAGTGACCGCTACTAGTTTTAAGGATTTGTTCTTTTTAGGGAAGCATAATTTCTTTTTTCGTTCTGCCCGATATCCAAAATAGAGGATGGGCAATACACTTAAGGTGATTAAGGTGCTCCAAATCAATTCTGCACGCTGAAATTGGGAAACTATGGCCGAAGTGATAAGAATACCCCCGGCCATGCACAATGCCCCACGAATACTTAAATCCATAATTAATGGTATTAAACCGCTGTTTCTTTATGCAACACTACTGTTCCCATTAGGAACAAGCCTGTGTATACCGGAAAAAAAGAGCCCATGGGATGCACGCCCGCAAAGCTTGCAAATGTCCCTACCAATACAGCAAGGAATCCTAAAATAAATACGGTTTGTTTTAAATTTTTAAAGTTTTTCATGATTTTGGTTTTTATGATCGGTTAAATTAAAATGCTTAATACCAGGGTTACGATAATTTTTACAAGTGCTATCATGCCTTTCTGTTTTTTGCTTGATTTATGAAACAAATGTAGCATGGAAGTACGTTTGGGGAAAGTAAATTATGACCAACGGTAAACTAAGCTTACCGAACGGTATAAGGTGCTTACCGAGTTGAAAACTACCGATATTCCATAAAAAAAAGGAGCTCAAATAGCTCCTTTTCAATAGTTTATAAAAGTTTATACTAATTCTTAAGAGGGACACTCAGTTCTTTTTCCCCAAGGTGTTTGGCATAAAAACCCATCATGGACTTGTATAGTGCAATGGAATTCTCTTCCTTGGCAAACCCGTGTCCTTCATCATACTTCACCATATACGGAACATCAAAGCCCTTATCCCGCAACGCGCTCACTATCTGATCGGACTCATCTATATTTACCCGGGGATCGTTAGCACCTTGCACCACGAACAGTGGTTTTTTGATCTTGTCTATCTGATAGACCGGTGACACCTCTTCCATGATCGCTTTTTCCTCTGCAATATCTTCATCATACCAAATTTCCTTGATAATCTTTAAGTAAGGCTTCCAGTAGGGAGGAATGGTCTTCATAAAGGTAAAAAGGTTGGAAACTCCCACATAGTCCACTCCACATGCATAGAGGTCCGGGGTTTTTGTAAGTCCCCTAAGTACGGCATAACCACCATGGCTACCCCCATAAATGGCCGCTTTGTCCTTATCTACCCAACCTTGATCTACAACATACTGCAAACCATCCTCTACATCATCCATAGCTTTTCTACCTATTTGCTTAAAACCGGCCTCCAAAAAGTCCTTCCCATAGCCACCGGAAATTCTAAAGTTGACCTGTAAGGTAGCGTACCCCCTGCTGGCGAACAATTGCGCTTCTGGGTTAAAACCCCAAGAATCGCGTATGCCTTGTGGTCCTCCATGGGGATTTACAATAACGGGAACCTTCTCCCCCGCCAATGCCGCCTTGGGCAAGGTAATATACCCGTGTATGGAAAGTCCATCCCTACTTTTAAAACTTATGGGGCGCATTTCTGCCATATCCTCTTCCTTTAACTGTGGCATTAGATTGTATAGTGGGGAAAATGCATCTTCTTGGACATTATAAGAATAATAGGCACCGTAAAGTCTGTCACTTTGCAAAAACACCAATAGGTTGTTCTCGTCGTCCGTAGCATCTGCAATGCTATATTGTTTTCCTGGGAATGTTGTGGTAATGCGACCATGTAGCTTCTTATAACTATCGCTAATGGGCACAACGACCTTTTTATCCCCTTCATAGGAAACATAGTCCAACTCATAGCCCCGTTTTCTGGAGAGTCCCATGTTTGACACATCAAAACTATCATTTGCAAATACCTCTTTGATTATTTTATCCTCTTTAAGATCATATAGGATAATTCTGGACTTGTCACTATCCGTATTGGATACCATATAAGCATCATGGGGGTTTTCCGTAGCATAGTTAAAGTTTAAGATGGTAAAGGCATCCTTCCAATTCAATTGTTTTATCACCTTAAAACCGCCATTGCCGTCCTCATAATACAAATCCTGTTCAACACCATCCCTAATTTTGGTAAATGCTTTCAATTTTCCGGTTTTGTCAAAGTTGTATCCCGCAATAGGATTAGCGGGGTCGTCATTACTATACAATTGTTCTAGTTCACCACTGACCACGTTAACCTTATAGGGTTCAAAAACCTGCGGATTGTTCTTGTTAAGCAACACAATAATATGGTCCTTGTCTTCTTTTAAAAGGTCTGAAAATTGGGCCTGTACCCCTTCAAAAGGGGTCAAATCCTTTAAATTACTACCGTCAAGCCCAACCGTATAGATATGATAATTTTCATCTCCTCCTTTATCCATGGCATAGACCAATTGCTCGTTGTTTATCCAACCATAGCCGCGTACCAATTCTTCTTTTTCCTCAATGACCCGGGTAGCTTCTCCGGTAGTAATGTTCTTCACATAAATATGGCGTTTACCATTATCATCCTTTTCCCGGTAAGACATAAACTTTCCATCTGGGGAAAAGCGAAAGGTAGAGGCTTTAGGTTTGGCAAAGTAGTCTTCCACGGTATAGCGATAATTGCCTTGATCAACGGCCGATAATGCTACTAAGGCTTCCTCTGAGCTTACCAATTCTGGGTTGCCCGGTATTGTTTTTATGGTTTTTTCCAGGTTTAATGGGAGCTCCATAGGGCCTTGGTAAAATGTCCCCTTGATTATTCCATCCCCTGGGGTGCCAATAAACTTAAGTCCCGCTTGTTTAAAAACGATGGTCAAGGTATTGGCTTCAAATGTCGTCTGGTCCATTGGGATATCCGTTGCCCCTTGGGAAGGGCTGTCCATAGTAGATGTCAGTTGTCCATCCTCTTGTGTAATGGTAAATATCAAGGGCATCTCCGTTCCCTGTACCGATAAGTTTCCTTTCCACGAACCGGAAAGATCTTGCGCCATAGCTGTACCGGTAGCGGATAGCAGCAGAATTACAAATACATTTCTTAATAGTTTTTTCATAATGATCGTTTTTAAATGATGTAAATAGTATGTGCATAAACCAGTCTCCTTAATGTACCGATTGTTACACTGAAATTTAGTTCTCTACTAAATTACAGGAGTAACACCTTAGAGACTACTCAATTATGGGGAACGGTAAATTTTTGGAAACGAACGGAATATCCGCTATTTCCTTTCGGGGGGAAATTTAACAAAGATTTTATCCACTACTTTTTTAAATTGGGCCTCCCGTTCGTCTGGGGACGCATTTTCCCTATGGTTGGATATACTGGTCCCTTGCCAAAAAAGAACCTCTTTTTGGCTATCTACAAAATCAATCTGGATTTCCCGTTTTAGCCCAGAGCCTTGTATAGGGAGGCCAATGGATACACCACCGCCTACTCGGCCGCCGGTTCCGCCTATACCTACACCAACATTGTTGGACGGGCTATTTCTATACACCGCACTAACGATATTAATGTTAAAATCCGGTTCCTCTGCCAATAGATACCCTTTGGCCTGTAAGGTAGAATCCAAGGCTTTTACCAAACGTTTTTCATCCAACTGGCTTAACCCACTTTCAATATCGGTAAAGTAATTATAGGTGCTATAGTTGGAAAAATCCGTGGCACGGTCATAATCATAATCCACACGAATGGCATTGCAAGAAATACCAAAAAAGACCAAGGTAAGATAGCAGAGCTTTTTCATACATTTCATTCTACTTAAATGTACAAATTTTAGTGATGTATCGCTTAAAAGGAGGGGCTTATTCGTTCAACAACTTCCAAAGGGAATCCTTGAGTTCCTGAATGCCTTTTTGTGCTACGGAAGAGATAAACAGGTAGGCAATGTCCAGCTCTTTATCCAGCTCTTGCTTCATTTCCGCCATCAGTTCATCATCCAACATATCGGATTTGGAAATGGCCAAAATACACTGTTTATCCAGCATCTCCGGATTATAGCGGCGTAATTCATCCAAAAGTATGCGGTATTCCTTTCCAATATCGTTGCTGTCTGCAGGAATCAAAAAGAGCAAGGTAGCGTTACGTTCAATATGGCGTAAGAAGTAATGGCCCAAGCCCTTTCCTTCCGCGGCACCTTCTATGATACCCGGTATATCCGCCATAACGAAACTTTGGTAATCCCGGTATTCCACAATCCCTAAATTCGGTTTTAGGGTGGTAAACTCATAATCGGCAATCTTGGGTTTTGCAGAGGTCACAACGGACAAAAGGGTCGATTTTCCCGCATTGGGGAATCCTACCAAACCAACATCTGCCAATACTTTAAGTTCTAAGGTAATCTGGTGCTCTTCTCCCGATATTCCTGGCTGGGCATAACGTGGGGTTTGGTTGGTGGAGGTTTTAAAATGCCAATTGCCCCTGCCGCCCATTCCACCTTGGGCTACAATTTTTTCTTCTCCGTGTTCCGTAATCTCAAAAAGGGTTTCGTTGGATTCCGTATCCCTAACCACGGTACCTAAAGGTACTTCCAAATACACATCTTCACCGTCCGCCCCAGAACTTCTATTTTTACTACCGTGCGCTCCGTGGCCTGCTTTAAAATGCTTTTTAAACCTAAACGTAACCAAGGTCCAAAGGTTACTATTTCCCTGCACGATCACATGGCCACCACGACCGCCATCACCGCCGTCCGGGCCGCCTTTGGTAATGTATTTTTCCCTATGTAGGTGCACGGAACCTTTACCCCCGTTCCCAGAGGTAACTTGCACTTTTACATAATCGACAAAATTACCTTCGGTCATACTTGTAGTTAAAGGTTAAAGGTTAAAGGTTAAAGGTTAAAGGTTAAAGGTTAAAGTAAATAAACTGTTCAATTAGACCATGGGTTCCAACTCTTAACTCAAAACCCTAAACTCTTTACTATAAACTAAATTACAAATCGCCCTACAACCCATTGATGACCTCGCTCAATCGCGCGGTAATCTCTGAGATTTCACCAATACCATTGACGCTATAAAACTTCTCTTGCGCACTATAGAATTCTTTTAAAGGGGCTGTTTTCTGGTTGTACTCGTCAAAGCGGTTCCTAATCTTGCTTTCATCCTGATCGTCACTCCTGCCACTTTCCTTTCCCCTTTCCAACAAGCGGGCTACCAAAACATCATCATCAGCCTCCAAGGCTATGGTGGCATTGACCTGCATGCCTTTGGATTCCAAAAAATTATCCAAGGCTTCCGCCTGGGTGGCGGTCCTTGGAAAACCATCAAAAATAAATCCTGCCGCATCGGGGTTCTTCTCTACCTCTGCTTTTAGCATGTTGATGGTAACCTCATCCGGCACCAAATCGCCTTTATCAATAAATGATTTCGCCAACTGTCCCAATTCGGTATTGTTCTTCATATTGAACCGAAACACATCCCCAGTAGATATATGTTTTAGATTGTATTTTTCCTTTAAAAACCCAGCTTGGGTTCCTTTTCCTGCTCCAGGCTTTCCAAAAAGCACAAGATTGATCATATCCATTTGGTTTAGTTGATAAACTTCTCTCAAATTGCGGCCCAGCTCATTGTAATCCAATCCGTACCCTACAATAAATTTATTGGGGATATCCATGCCTACATAATCAATGGCATATTCGCCATTATATATTTCCGACTTATAAAAAAGGGAGGCAATCTTAAATTCCTTCACGTTACTGTCCGAAAACAAATGCACCAGCTGCTGTAAGGTGCGTCCGGTATCTATAATGTCCTCTAAAATGATGACACTCCTACCCTCTATATCCTCGGAAACATCCAAAAGGGTTTCTACAATCCCAGTGGACGTCAAGCCTTGGTATGAGCTCAATTTCACAAAAGAAACTTCGCAGGGATGTTGGTAGGCCTTTAAAAAATCAGACACAAACATAAAGGAACCGTTGAGTACCCCAACAAAAATGGGCACCTCATCCTTATAGTCCTTGGCAATGGCATCGGCCATTTTTTTTACCGCATCCAAAATCTGGATTTCGCTTAAGTATGGGGCAAACAGCTTGTCATGTAACTTAATCAAGGTATACGGTATTCTTTTATTAGGCTGGCAAAGATAGGATATTTTAACCCGTATTATACATTAGAACTTTGGGATGAGCCTTGAAGGTGAACTAAAAGTTGACATTTTCCAAGTTTACCCATAGCATCGTTCTGGTTACACTTGAAAATGTAGTGGAACGTTAGCTTTTAAAACGATTTCAAGGCGTAATAGATTTTAGTCCATAACACAGGTTTAAGCGTGCTTTTATGGGCAAACCTTCACCCTTTTAGGAAATCCACGTATTTTTGTGTTCATTCCTAGTTAATTTATGATGCACTACTTTTCCTCAGATTTTAAACTTGGTATTCTTGGCGGCGGCCAATTGGGTAAAATGCTGTTGTATGAAACCCGAAAATGGGATATTAGAACCAAAGTTTTGGACGCTTCCCCAGATGCCCCATGCAAAATTGCCTGTGACGAATTTGTATTGGGCAGTCTTTTGGATTTTGATACGGTCTACCAATTTGGAAAGGATGTAGACGTGCTGACCATAGAAATTGAGAATGTAAACGTGGATGCCTTGGAAAGACTGGAAAATGAAGGTGTCACCGTATATCCTCCCACCAAATCCCTGCGGACCATACAGAACAAGGCGACCCAAAAATTGTTTTATACGGATCATGGCATACCCACAGCGCCATTTATGCGTTTTGCCTATAGTTCAGAATTGGAGGACAGTATCTCCAATGGGGGGCTGGCATTGCCCTTTGTATGGAAAAGTGCGCAGTTTGGTTATGATGGGCAAGGGGTAAAGGTCATCCGGGAATTGGGTGATTTAAAAAATCTTCCCAATGTGGAATGTATTGCGGAGCACATGGTCGATTTTAAAAACGAATTGGCGGTCATCGTAGCCCGAAATGCAAAAGGGGCCGTTGTTACCTATCCCGTTGTGGAAATGGAGTTCCATCCAGAGGCCAACCAAGTGGAATATGTGATCTGTCCCGCCAGAATTGATACCATCGTAGTCCGGAAAGCACAGGAAGTGGCCCTAAAGGTTTCCGAAAAGATAGGACAGGTAGGCTTATTGGCCGTAGAGCTATTCCAAACACAGGATGATGAAATTTTAGTGAACGAAGTAGCTCCAAGACCCCACAATAGCGGGCATTACAGCATAGAAGGTAGTTTTACCAACCAATTTGAGCAACATTTACGGTGTATTTTGGGACTGCCGCTGGGAAAAACGGAAAGTAAAGTAGCCGGTGTGATGGTCAATTTGGTAGGTGCCGAGGGCCATACTGGTCCCGTGGTATATCAAAATTTGGAGGATATCCTTAGTATGGATGGGGTTACGCCCCATATTTATGGAAAGAAGGAAACCCGTCCTTTTCGTAAAATGGGCCATGTGACCATTGTGGACGCAGATATGGAAAAAGCGAGAAAGGTTGCACAGGAAGTAAAGGAACGGATTAAAGTGATTGCTAAATAACAATAGTGAATTCTAAAACCTAAATAGCTTTTGGGTTAAAAAAAAGAGAACAATATGTCAAAAGTAGCCGTAGTCATGGGGAGTACCAGCGACTTGCCCGTTATGCAAGATGCCATCGATATTTTAAAAGGTTTTGATATTGAGGTGGACGTAGATATCGTTTCTGCCCACCGAACCCCGGAAAAACTATTTGATTTTAGCAAAAATGCGCACACCAATGGCTATGCCGTAATTATTGCGGGAGCGGGCGGTGCGGCCCATTTACCCGGCATGGTGGCCTCTATGACGCCTTTACCCGTAATAGGTGTACCGGTTAAAAGTTCCAATTCCATAGACGGTTGGGATTCCGTGCTCTCCATTCTTCAGATGCCCGGCGGCGTTCCCGTAGCTACCGTAGCTTTAAACGGGGCCAAAAATGCGGGAATCCTGGCTGCGCAAATTATTGCGAGTGCGGATAAATGCGTATTGGATAAGGTTATCCTGTACAAAGAAGGCCTAAAGCAAAAGGTCATTGACGGGGCCAAAGAAATACGCAAGAAATAATTAGTTGTTAGTTAAAATATGAAGAATCCCTTATTGGAGCCTTTTGATACCGCTCCCTTTTCCAAAATAAAGAACGACCATTTTAAACCGGCCATTGTAGCGGCAATAGCATCCGCCAAGGAAGAAATCGATGCCATTGTTTCCAATCCTGAAACGGCCACGTTTGAAAATACCATCGCTGCTTTGGATTATTCCGGCTATCAATTGGATCGGGTCTCAAGCGTTTTTTTTAACCTGAATTCGGCAGAGACCAACAAAGAGATTCAATCCATTGCACAAGAAGTTTCTCCCCTCTTGTCAGAATTTAGCAACGACATTACTTTAAACGAGGATTTATTCAAGCGTATAAAAGTGGTTTTCGAGCAGCGGAACCATATCAATCTGACCAAGGAAGAGCAGACTTTATTGGACAAGCGTTACAAAGCCTTTAGCCGTAACGGTGCCAATCTTTCTAGGGATAAAAAGAAGCGGCTTCGTGAAATTGACGCCCAGCTTGCAACACTTAAACTACAATTTGGGGAAAATGTATTGGCAGAGACCAATGCCTACCAAATGCATTTGACCAAGGAAAGTGATTTGGACGGACTCCCAGAAGGGGCCAAAGAGGCGGCGGCCCAGCTTGCCAAATCCAAGGAACTGGAAGGTTGGTTGATCACCTTGGACTATCCCAGTTATATCCCATTTATGAAGTATGCCTCCAATAGGGACCTTAGAAAAGAGCTTTCCATAGCGTTTGGTAGTAAAGGCTTTAAGAAGGACGAACTGGACAATCAACACAATGTGCTGCAAATCGTTAAACTACGGCATGAACGGGCCAATCTTTTGGGCTATACCACCCACGCCCATTTTGTATTGGAAGAGCGCATGGCGGAAACCCCGGAAAAAGTACAGTCCTTTTTAGAGGAACTGCTTGCCAAAGCAAAGCCCGCAGCCCTAAGGGAATTTGAGGAATTGGAACGCTTTGCTACAGACCTTGACGGCATTGACCGTTTAGAGAAATGGGATGGTTCCTACTATTCCGAAAAGCTAAAGCAGCAGCTTTTTGATTTGGATGATGAAAAGCTAAAACCCTATTTTAAACTGGAGAACGTTATTGATGGCGTATTTAAAGTTGCGGAAAAACTCTTTGGGTTATCGTTCAAGGCGGTTTTTAATGTGGACAAATATCATGAAGATGTCCTTACCTATGAGGTGTATGATGAAAATGACCACTTTATAGCCCTCTTTTATGCTGATTTCCATCCCCGATCCGGAAAGCGTGGCGGTGCTTGGATGACCTCCTTTAAATCCCAGTTCCGTAAAAATGGGAAAGACAGTAGACCCCATATTTCCAATGTGTGCAACTTTACACCTTCTACGGAAACCAAACCTTCCTTACTAACATTTAACGAAGTAACCACTTTGTTCCATGAATTTGGCCACGGTCTCCACGGTATGTTGGCCAATACCACCTATCCTGGCCTTTCCGGAACCTCCGTGTATTGGGATTTTGTGGAATTACCAAGCCAGGTATTGGAAAACTGGTGCTATGAAAAGGAAGCTCTGGAGCTGTTTGCCCAACATTATGAAACTGAGGAAACCATCCCCATGGAATACATAAAGAAAATCAAGGATTCCGCTACTTTTCAAGAAGGGATGCAGACCTTAAGGCAAATCAGTTTTGGCACATTGGATATGGCATGGCATGGCCAAGACCCTACGGGAATAAACGACGTTAAAGCCTTTGAAACCCAAGCCTTTTCCGGCACGCAATTGTATCCAGAAACACCGTCCACTTGCATGAGTACCGCATTTGGACATATTTTCCAAGGGGGATATTCCTCTGGCTATTATAGCTATAAATGGGCAGAAGTCTTGGACGCGGATGCCTTTGCGTATTTTAAGGAAAAAGGTATCTTCAATACTGAAATTGCCCAGAAATTTAAGGAACACGTGCTTTCTAAAGGCGGTACGGAAAACCCAATGGTCCTATACAAGCGTTTTAGGGGTCAAGAACCCAAGATCGA
>CALGQU010000147.1 GCA_937959125.1 uncultured Croceitalea sp. | reverse complement strand
GCTCAGAATAAGCGAGTGTTTAGGAAATTCCCGTTTAGAATGATGAGGTTTTATATGTTTCTCTAGTTTACTTGAAACATAGACATTATTTGATAGTACTTGCCTTTAGTTTAATAAGACAGATTACAAAACTTCTAACAATTGTATTAATCGTTTTATTATTCTGCAAAAAAGAATAAAAATTTCTCCGGCAATTTATAAATCGAGTACGCATTTTATAAATCGCGGCATCTTAAAGTTGCAAAAGCGCTAGGCTTAGGGCAATTTTAGGACATGAAAATTTTTCCTAAAGAAATACTGGAGCGTACTACGCAATACTACATTCCACAGAATACGGTAAAAAGCAAATGGATTTATGGTTCCGTACTGCTCACTTGCATGGCCCTATTATGCAGTTTACCCTTTTTAAAGGTCGTTATTTTTTCTTCGGCAAGGGGGTATATCAAACCCAATAGGGAACGGGTCATCCTAAGTGCGGTGAATTCCGGTAAAGTGGCCTTTTTAAACTTGACCAATAATGACAATGTAAAAAAGGGGGACACCCTACTGGTCATCCAAAACACGAACCTACGGGAACAGCTTCAGCTCTTTACAAAACGGAAAAGTAAGTTGACCAGCGAGCGCAACGATCTAAACTACCTGTTACATCAAAAAACCTATCGCCTTAAAAACCTGCATACACCCAACTATCAAAAACAGCTGATTGCCTATCAAGCGGGATTGCAAGAACATTTTGCAAAACTTAAAAAGCTAAAAATCGATTTTGAAAGAAACCAAAAGCTTTATGAAAAAGGGGTCATTGCCAAGGTGGAATTTGAGGACATCACCTTAGAACATGACTTGGCCAAAAACCAATTGTACCAGTACAAAAAGCAACAACTCAATTCATGGCAGGCGAGATTGACGGAGTTGGAAGCTACATTACAAGAGTTGGAAAGTGAGACGTCCATAACCACAAGCAGCAATGATAATTTTGTGCTTACCGCACCCATTAGCGGAACCTTGATCAATGTGTCCGGGATGGATAAAGGAAGTTTTGTAAGTGCGGGAACAACCTTGGCAGAGATAACCCCGGACACGGATTTGATAGCGGAATGTTATGTGAGCCCTAGCGATATTGGCCTGCTGGACCCCAACAAGAAGGTTACTTTTCAAATAGATGCCTTCAACTACAACCAGTGGGGTACCGCAACGGGTAAAATTACTACCATAGGAAAAGATGTGGAGTTTATGGATAACCAACCCTTGTACCGAATCCAATGCAAATTGGATCAAGATTTTTTACGCTTAAAAAACGGCTACCAAGGAACGCTAGGGAAGGGAATGACGCTCAATGCCCGGTTTGAACTTGCTGAGCGCACCTTGTACCAATTGCTGTATGATAAGGTGGACGATTGGGTCAATCCGGGCAGTAATGAACTTGCCTATAGCAATGGGAAAAAGTGAGAACACAACATTTTTTGATTTAAGGAAAAACAGGATGGCAAAGAAGACAATAAAACAACATGATATTACGGATTGCGGCGCAGCATGCTTGGCCTCGATTTCCGCACATTTTAATTTAAATTTTCCCATTGCTAGAATCCGGCAATATGCAGGCACGGACAAGAAGGGGACCAATGTGTTGGGTTTGATCAAAGCCGCGGAGAAATTGGGTTTTGATGCCAAAGGCGTCCGTGGCGATTTTGAGAGCCTTTTTAAAATACCCAAACCGGCTATTGCCCATATTGTGGTCAAAGAACGATTGCACCACTATGTGGTGGTGTATGGAATCACCAAGACCCATGTACTGGTCATGGATCCCGGTAAAGGAAAAATGGAAAAAATACCCCATGAAGATTTTAAGAAAGAATGGACAGGGGTGTTGGTTTTGTTACTCCCCAACCAAGATTTTAAGAAAGGGAACGAAAAAGTCTCTGTTTTTAACAGGTTTTGGTTTTTGCTAAAACCCCATCGTACCGTATTGGTGCAGGCCTTTTTTGGAGCTTTGGTCTATACGCTGTTAGGCTTCTCTACCTCCATTTACATTCAAAAGATCACGGACTATGTGTTGGTAGATGGCAACCTAAAATTGCTTAACCTGCTAAGTGTACTCATGCTAGGGTTACTGGCGCTAAAAATCCTGATCGGGGCTTTTAAGGATGTTTTTTTGATAAAAACCGGCCAGCAAATAGATGCCCGCTTAATATTGGGCTATTACAAACACCTGCTTAAACTCCCGCAGCAGTTTTTTGATACCATGCGGGTGGGGGAGATCATCTCAAGAATAAGCGATGCGGTAAAAATCAGGAATTTTATCAATGGCGTGGCGTTAAACCTCACCGTAAATGTGCTTATCGTACTCTTCTCATTTGTGTTGATGTTCACCTACTATTGGAAATTGGCCTTATTGATGGCCGTTATCATCCCCATCTATTTAGGCTTGTACCTTTTGGTAAATAGGCTGAATAAAAAGGTAGAACGCAGGGTCATGGAAGATGCTGCCGATCTGGAAAGCCAACTGGTGGAATCCTTGAATTCCGTGGGGACCATAAAACGCTTTGGCCTGGAGGAATTTGCCAATATCAAAAC
>CALGQU010000146.1 GCA_937959125.1 uncultured Croceitalea sp. | reverse complement strand
ATTCCGAAAATGGAAGCCAAAAATTATCTCCAAGATTTTCTCCGGTCGAACAGCTAATTACAGCCATTTTCTTTCCTCGTAATTTTCTTCCTAGTTCTTTTTCGATAGTCAACAAATCCGTTAATCTATCAAAAAATACCTTCATTATGCCGCTCATTGAGTACCAATAAACTGGTGTTGCAAAAATCAGTGTTTCGTACTTTTCTATAATCTGTCGTATTAAATTCAAATAATCATCGTTCTGATTTTTATGTTCGTAATCAAAATAGCTGAATTCGTAATCATTTAAATCCAATGAATCCCATTGAGATTTTTCAATTAGACGTTTTGCCACATACGCCGTATCCCCATCATTTCTGGAACTTCCTATTATTACCACTTTTTTCATTCAGAATTTTGATTTAGACAAATTGGCGGCAACGCAAAAGTACCTATTGTCAAACCTTTAACACGTAATCACATTGATACTAGGATTTTGCAAAACCGTAACCGGGTTCAAAATCCAGTTTTTGGGTGGTTCCCCCTTCTGCAATGGATCTGTAAATAGCTTCCACGATGATCATATCCCGTTTGCCCATCTCCCCCGGAACCAAATTTGGGGTGCCTAAAAGAATATGCTTGGCAAAATCGTCCATTTGTAGTTTCTGTTGGCTTTCTTGCTTAAACTCCAAAGGGCCGTTGGAAGTCCTACCCGCTAAAGGAATATAGGTGCTGGCCGGGTCCAGTTCATACCATCCTTTTTCGCACTTGGCGTGTAATCTGTTGGCACTAACATTGTGTGAGGTCATAATAGTCCCAACCGCACCGCTTTTAAAGGTGAATTGTGCAGTAATGGTCTCATCCGTATCTTTAAAATATTTAGGACGGGTACTAAATTCTTGGGCTGCTACAGAGGTAGGGTTTTCCCCGCTACCATAAATAATACTCTGTATGGCATATACCCCCATATTGACCAGCGCACCACCACCGGACAACTTTTTGTCCAAACGCCATTGTCCCGGGTCTGACCCGGAATAATACCCCGCATCTGCAGTTATGTAGCGTACGCCACCAAAGGTTTTTTCCTTTACAAAACGCTGTATTTCCTGCGTATAGGGTTCTGAATGTAAGCGGTAGCCCATGCCCAACTTTACACCGGCCGTTTTACAAGCATCGATAATGGCATCACATTCCGCTACGTTCATCGCCATGGGTTTTTCGCAAATGACATGCTTGCCGGCCCTGGCAGCGCGTATACAGAATTCCGCATGCATGCTATTGGGTAAAACCACATACACTATAGCAATAGCGTCATCATTCTTGATTGCATCAAAATTGTCATAATTATAAATATGTTCCTTGGCAATACCGTACTTAGCCGACCAAGTTGATGCTTTCTGCGGGGTTCCGGTCACGATCCCCGCCAAATAGCAATACTCCGTATCCTCCAGTGCCGGTGCCAATTGGTAGGTACTATAGCCTCCCAAACCTACCAAGGCTACACCTAATTTCTTTTTTTCCTTGGTAGCTCCCATCGCGCAAGCCAAAGGCGCATTGGCGGCAAGGGCCATTCCTCCAGCTCCCTTAAGCAGCTTTTGGTTAAACTGTCTCCTGTCCAATTTTTTCATTGCTTGTGGTAGTTTCCTTTAAAGATACTAAACGATTCATTTGACGCCTTTGTATTTATCATTTCTTAAACAAAATCCTTACTTTTAAAAATCGCTAAATCCAGATAAAAATGACTCGAACGCTCCAGTTGCTTACCCTTGTATTGTTTACACAAGCCATATTTTCCCAAAACAGGAAAATCCCTATGGACACGACCATAACTACCCAACACAATGTTACGGTAAACGGCACCTCCTTTTCGTATACGGCCACCACGGGAACCCAACCTGTTTGGGATAAGATGGGAGAGCCTGTAGCAGCCTTACATTATACCTATTACACCAGAAACGGCATCAAAGACCGTTCTAAAAGGCCACTTTTGATATCCTTTAACGGGGGACCTGGTTCCGGTTCTGTCTGGATGCATTTGGCCTATACCGGCCCACGGATCCTTAAAATTGATGATGAAGGGTATCCGGTGCAGCCCTATGGGGTCAAGGAAAACCCATATTCCATTTTGGACGTTTCGGATATTGTATATGTCAACCCGGCCAATACAGGCTATTCCAGAACTATTCCAGAAATGGGAAAAGAAGTAGATCGGGATATGTTCTTTGGCATTAATGCCGATATCAAGTACCTGGCGGAATGGCTCAACACCTTTGTAACCCGCAACAACCGCTGGCGTTCCCCTAAGTATATTGTTGGGGAAAGTTATGGGGGCACCCGGGTGATGGGACTTTCCCTAGAACTGCAAAACCAACAATGGATGTACCTCAACGGCGTTATTATGGTTTCTCCGGCAGATTATAAAGTGATTCGTGTGGGTGGACCCGTCTCCAGTGCGCTCAACCTCCCCTATTATACGGCTGCGGCTTGGCATCACAAGGTATTACCCCCTGCCCTACAGAACAAGGATTTGTTGGAAATTCTGCCAGAAGCGGAGGCGTATACCGTAGATACTCTAATTCCGGCCATGGCCAAGGGCGGATTTATTTCGGATGAAGACAGAAAAAACGTAGCCGCCAAAATGGCTTATTATACCGGTTTGAAGGAAAAGGACATTCTAGACCATAATCTGGACGTCCCTACCCGGTTCTTTTGGAAAAACTTATTGAAGGATAAGGGTGGTTTTAATGTAGGCCGATTGGATAGCAGGTATTTGGGCATCGACCGACAATTGTTCGGTGCCGCTCCGGACTATTCCGCGGAACTGACCTCCTGGCTCCATAGCTTTACCCCCGCCATCAATTATTACCTGCAAGAAGAATTAAAGTTTAAGACCGATGTAAAATACAATATGTTTGGTCCGGTCCATCCTTGGAACAATGAGAATGACAATACGCGGGACAACCTAAGGCAGGCCATGGCCCAAAACCCCTATTTGAATGTTTTGGTCCAATCTGGCTATTATGATGGGGCAACCACCTATTTTAATGCCAAATACACCATGTGGCAGGTAGACCCCAGTGGCCGTATGAAAGACCGGTTTGAATTTAAAGGTTATCGCAGCGGTCATATGATGTATTTAAGACGTGAGGACCTTAAAAAGGCCAATGACGATATTAGGGCCTTTATCCAAAGGACCTCCAATACCGGGAAAAGTGCAAAATATTAAAACCTAAGATATGGTACGAAATACAATTTTCATGGCCGGTTTACTCATGGTAAACTTTGGATTGGCCCAAAAATCAATGCCTGTAGATTGGCAACTAAAAACAGCGTTAATGGCCGTACCTGAGGAGTACAAAGCAGGGGCAAAAGTATATGGGTATGACCAAAATGGAAGGTTTATTACCCTACGGGAAGGCACCAATGATTACATTGCTTTGGCGTCTGACCCTAAACGAAAGAAATTTTCAACAGCTGCTTACCACAAGGCTTTGGAGCCTTTTATGGCCCGTGGACGTGAACTTAAGGTAGCAGGAAAGGAATTTCAAGAAATCTTTGATATTAGGGAAGCGGAAGTGAAAGCCGGAAAGCTTAAAATGCCGGACAAAGCTACACTCTATGTTTTTACGGGAACGGTTAATGAAACCACCAAAGAAATCGATGATCCCTACCTACGTTCCGTTTTTTACATTCCGTATGCTACAGGACAATCTACGGGTTTACCCGTAACCCCTATGCCCCCGGGACAACCATGGTTGATGGACCCGGGCACCCACCGTGCCCATATTATGATCAGTCCGCCTAAAACGAAATAGGCCCTTCATGAAAATCATCACATTTAAAAACGAACACCGTAAAAAGCATTTTGATTTTTTTAGTGGGATGAACCATCCCCACTTTAATATTACGGCCAATGTGGATGTAACGGATGCTTTAGCGTTTTTTAAGGACAATTCCTTGCCCATATCCTTTTGCTTGGTGTATGTATTGGCCAGGGCTGCCAATGAAGTAAGGGAATTTCGCTGGCGCATACGTGATAAGGGCATTGTGGAGCATGACGCCGTACATCCTTCGTTTACCGTTCCTACGGACGAAGCGGATGTTTTTAGTTTTTGTACTGTGGATTATGAAAAAGATGCCGCTGCATTTATTGTGTCAGCAAGGAAAATTACCGAATTGATGAAGACCAATCCGTCTTTTGAGGATGAGCCGGGCAGGGACGATTATCTGTTTATGTCCGCCATACCATGGGTAAGTTTTACGAGCATGCAACATGCCATGAATTACCATCCGCATGATTCCGTACCCCGAATAAGCTGGGGCAAATTCTTTACCCAAAACGATAAGACCTTAATGCCGCTTTCCGTGCAAGTACATCACGCGTTGGTAGATGGTAGGCATGTAGGTAGGTATTTTGAGCATGTGGAAAACATGATGGAAAAACCCGCAAACGTCTTTTTCCGGGACGGCCACAAAAACAATGAACTATGAACACCTCTAACTATATCCTATTGGCATTATTAAGCACACTTCTATCCTTAACATCCGCAAAAGCCCAAGATTGGGCCAACTTAAAAAAATACCAAAGCCAAAACGAACAGCTAACGGAGTTACCCTTGGTGGTATTTATGGGCAACTCCATAACCGAAGGTTGGCCTGCTGATTTTTTTAAGCAAAATCCGTATATTAACCGCGGTATCAGTGGACAAACTACCCCACAAATGCTATTGCGCTTTAGGCAAGACGTCATCGACTTACGACCCAAAATCGTAATCATTCTGGCCGGCACCAATGATATCGCCGGAAACACAGGTCCCATGACCTTGGAAGAAATCCGGGATAATATCTTGAGTATGGTAGAGCTATCCGAAAGTAATGGAATTGTGCCCGTCGTCTGTTCCGTGCTTCCGGCTTTCGACTATAGTTGGCGCCCTGGCTTGGAGCCCAATATTAAAATTCCCAAATTGAATAGCCTACTCCAACAGCTCTGCCAAGAAAAAAAGATACCCTATCTGGATTATTTTTCCGCTATGGCGGATGATCGAAACGGGCTACCCTTGGATTTGGCCAAAGACGGCGTACATCCTACCAAAAAAGGGTACGCCATAATGACAAAACTTGTTGAAAAGACCATTGCCAAAACGGTTTCTGACTTAAAAGGTTAAATTACAAGCCCTTGTCCATTAAACGCTTCTTATGCTGGATACCCTAGTGAGCATTATCATTCCGTTTAAGAATACCTCTAACTATCTATCGGAATGTTTGGATTCTATTTTGGCACAAGGCCATACCCATTGGGAAGTGCTTGCCGTAGATGACCATTCCACGGATGATAGTTTGAAGTTGGTGACTTCCTATGCCAAGAAAGACCACCGTATAAAAGTCTTCCCTAACCAAGGAACAGGCATTATTCCCGCTTTGCAAACGGCATATCTCCATGCGAAAGGGGAATTTGTGACACGTATGGATTCTGATGATATCATGGAAACCCAACGTTTGGGGCATATGGTAAATTCATTGCAGCTGCTCGGGAAAGGACACTTAGCGGTTGGGCAGGTACGGTATTTTTCGCATCGAGGTATCAGTGATGGCTACGCCCGATATGAGCGGTGGCTCAACCAACTGACTAAAAATGGGGGCAATTATACCGAAATCTATAAAGAGTGTGTGGTGCCTTCCCCTTGTTGGATGGCCTATAAAACCGATTTTGACGCTTGTGGCGGTTTTACGCCGGACAGATATCCGGAAGATTACGACCTCACTTTCCGGTTCTATGAACTGGGCTTAAAAGTCATTCCCTGCAACCAAGTTTTGCATTTGTGGCGCGATTATGATACCCGCACGTCCCGTACCCATGTACACTATGCGCAAAACTATTTTCTGGACATCAAACTGCATTATTTTCTTCGATTGGAATATCAAGAAAAGCGTGCGTTAGTGGTTTGGGGTGCCGGTGCAAAAGGAAAAACCATTGCTAAAAGTTTAGTACAACAAGAAATTCCTTTTGTCTGGTTATGTGACAATCCAAAAAAAATTGGGAAAGAAGTGTACGGTCAAAAACTACTACATTTTACCAATTTGGAACAATTACAGCGACCACAAAGCATCATCACCGTTGCCAATGTGCAAGCACAGAGAGAAATACGCAAGCACCTTACCAATCTTGGGCAATTCCCAATGGAGGATTACTTCTTTTTTTGTTGAGTTACATAAATAAGGCCAAAACCGCTTCCAATCATAAATTAGCATACCTTAACAAAACAAGAAGGCAAAGTGAATACTCTAAAACTGTATATTTACACAATCAAACTTAGGAATGCAGTTTAAACATCCAGAATTACTTTGGGGCCTACTTTTGCTCCTAATTCCTATCATCATACACCTTTTTCAGTTACGTAGGTTTAAGAAAACCCCTTTTACCAATGTGGCCATGCTGCAAAAAGTGGTCAGCGAATCACGCAAAAGCAGTACACTAAAAAAATGGCTGTTGTTGTTAACAAGATTGTTGTTGTTGGCTTGTATCGTCTTGGCCTTTGCACAGCCGTTCAGCGCCAAGGAGACTGCCTTAAAACCGGAAGAAATTGTAATATACGTAGACAATTCTTTTAGTATGCAGGCCCAACAGAATGGCCAATCCCTTTTTAAAAAGGCAGTTCAAGAGGTTATACAGCATAATGATGAAGATCGGGGTATTACGCTTTTTACGAATGACAGAACCTTTAAAAATACAGGTTACAATAGCATAAAAAGTGAATTGTTATCACTGCCGTACACCCATTTGCAGCTTAGGTTGGAACAGGTCCTACTTAAAGCTAAAACCTTGTTCAGTGAGGAATTGGACACAGAACGCCACCTTATCGTAATTTCTGATTTTCAACAGCGGTTCATTGCTCACTATGAAGCGGATAGCATTCCATTAAACCTCCATTTGGTAAAAATGGAACCCCAAGAAAAGGACAATATCGCTATTGATTCCTTGTACGTTGGTAGCGGTTTCAACGATCAGATGTCACTTAAAGTGATCGTATCCGGGGTTGCGGAAGAAGAAAGGATGCCTGTATCCTTATTCAACGGAAATAAATTGATTGCGAAATCCGCCGTGGAGGGCAACAAGTCCAAACGTGGTGAATTGGAATTTTCCATTCCTAGCGGGGAAGCGATCAAAGGAAAGCTACAATTGCAGGACAATGCCCTTGCGTATGATAATAGGTTCTATTTTAATATTGATGCCAAGCAAAAAATCAAAGTATTGGTGATTGGCAATGCGGATGCTTCCTTCCTTAAAAAAATCTATACGGAAGATAGTTGTGAATTTGTGAATTATCCCCTAGAACAATTGAACTACAGTGCTTTGGAAAGTCAAAACCTCATTATTATCAATGAGGTACCAGAACTCCCAGAAAGCCTCCAAGCGGTGCTCAAAAGTTTTGTGGATAATGGAGGTAGCTTGTTGTTTGTCCCTAATACCCAAGGGAGCATAAGTTCTTACAATACCCTTTTACAAGGGTTTGGTAACATGCGTTTTCAAGAGGTATTGAATTTTGAACAGAACATTAGCACCATCAACTTTGCGCATCCCCTCTTTGAAAACGTTTTTGAAAAGAAAGTGAACAATTTTGAATATCCGAAAGTGAAGTCGTATTACAGGATAAATAACTCGGGAAGCCCCATACTTAGCTACACCAATGGTACGCCATTACTTAGCAATCATGGGAATGTCTATGTTTTTAGTGCTTCCCTAAATACGGAGAATTCTAATTTTAAGGGATCACCGCTTATAGTCCCAACCCTTTATAATATTGCAGCTTTGAGCCTAAGGGTTCCCGATCTATATCAGACCATTGGCTCAAAAACCACCATAGACATCGCCACGCAGTTGGAAAAAGATAATATTGTAAAATTGACCAACGATAACTTAGAGTTTATACCGTTACAGCAATCGTTTTCCAATAAGTTGAGCTTAACTTTTGAAGATTTACCCAAGGAAGATGGCATATTTTCCGTCCTTAACAAAAGGGACACTTTACAACACATCAGTTTTAACCACGACCGGGCGGAAAGCCAATTGAGCTACCCGTCCTTGGATTATATTTCCAGTGCCCAACAATATGCATCCATACCACAACTCTTTGAAGATTTGGACGAATCCAATGCCATTACGGACTATTGGAAATGGTTTGTTATTTTTGCCTTAATTTTTGCACTGTTGGAACTGCTCATTCAAAAAACCCTTGCATGAACCTATTGGTAAAAAACGCTACTATAATTTGTCCGCAAGAAAAAAGCCTTCACCAAAAGAAAAGGGATTTTTATATTAAAAACGGTCGGATAGAAAAAATAGCCACCAAAATAGATTCCCAAAAAAACACGCCTGAAGTTTCTTTTACCAATTTACATGTTTCCTTAGGGTGGTTTGACAGTAGCGTAAGTTTTGGTGAACCGGGTTATGAAGAACGGGAAACCATCGCAAACGGACTTCAGGTTGCCGCCAAAAGTGGGTTTACGGACATTCTTCTGAACACCAATACCCATCCTATACCCAATACAGGTGCCGACTTAGGTTTTTTAAGGGATGCCGCAAAAAATTTTGCCACAAGGCTCTATCCTTATGGAAGTTTGACCATTAATGGTAAAGGTGAGGCCCTAGCAGAGTTGTTTGATATGAAGAATTCTGGAGCCGTTGCCTTTTATGATTATAAGACCCCAATAACCAACAGCAATCTTTTAAAAGTTGCGCTGTTGTATGCCCAAAATTTTGATGGATTGGTTTGCTCTTTCCCAGAAGACCACTCCATACGGGGGAAAGGTATCGTACACGAAGGGGAGGTCTCTACAAGGCAAGGGTTAAAAGGCATTCCAACTTTGGCCGAAGAATTGCAGATTGTTAGGGACCTGTTCATCTTGGAGTATACCGGTGGTAAATTACATATCCCTACCGTTTCCACGGCCCGTTCCGTAAAACTGATCGCCGAGGCAAAGAAAAAAGGCCTGGACGTAACGGCCAGTGTTGCCATCCATAATTTGGTGACTACTGATGAAACTCTGGCCAATTTTGATACAAATTTTAAGGTAACCCCTCCTTTACGTACCAAGAAAGATACTGCCGCCCTTTTAAAAGGCCTTCAAAATGGCACTTTGGATTTGGTAACAACAGACCATTCCCCCATGGATATCGAAGAAAAAAGGATTGAGTTTGACAATGCCGCTTACGGAACCTTAGGCTTGGAATCCGCTTTTGGTGCTTTGCAAAAATTATGTGGCCTTGAACTTACGATCGCACTTTTGACCAAAGGGAGGGAGCGTTTTGGTATGGAAACCCCAAAACTTAAAGAAGGGGAGCCGGCCAACCTTACTCTTTTTAATCCCGAGCCGGAATATGAATTCACTAAGGAGGACATCTTATCCAAATCAAAAAATTCCCTATTTCTTGGTCAATCCTTAAGAGGAAAAGTAATCGGTGTAATTTCCAACGGAAAAAAACAGTTCCATGACTAAAAAGGAAATCGCAGCCGGAAAAAATACGGCCATCATCGCTTATTTTACCATAGTGGGCAGCCTTATTGCCATGACCATGAATATGGAACCCAAAAACGCCTTTGCCAGATTACATATTAAACAGGCTTTTGGCATACATCTGCTTTACCATGCTTTAGGCATTGTATTCACCTTTACGGGTTTTGATTACGTTTGGATGCCCTTATTCTTTGGTTATCTTATCCTATGGGGATATGGCTTTTGGCAAGCAATAAAAGAGGAAACAAAACTACTGCCGGTTTTGGGAAATTATTTTCAAAAGTGGTTTACCTTTATTCCATAACTTAAGAAGTTAACAAGCAACCCAAATTTATGATGACCCCCGCAAACCTATCCTTAGAACATCTTATACGACCCTCTACACTAACTACTGAGAATGCCCCCGTATTGTTTATGCTACATGGGTATGGCAGTAATGAGGAAGACCTATTTTCTTTTGCCAGTGAGTTGCCCAAAGAATTATTTATTATTTCCCTTAGGGCACCTTATGATCTTCAACCTTTTGGCCATGCGTGGTATGCCATTAATTTTGATGCGGAACAAGGAAAATGGAGCGATGACGATCAAGCCATAAGCTCACGGGATAAAATTGTGTCCTTTATTGATGAGGCTTGTGAGACGTATGCCCTTTCCAACGCAAATATTAGCTTATTAGGCTTCAGTCAAGGTACTATTTTAAGTTATGCCGTGGCCCTCTCTTATCCTGAAAAGATAAAAAACGTAGTGGCGTTAAGTGGTTACATCAATGAGAATATCCTTAAGGATGGGTATACAAAAAATGACTATTCCCGTTTAAACATCTATACCTCCCATGGGCAGGTAGACCAGGTACTCCCGCTAGAATGGGCACAACGCACACCAAGCTTTCTAAACAACTTGGGCATTGCAAATACCTACAAGGAATTCCAATCAGGACATGGGGTCATCCCACAAAATTTCCATGATTTTAAAACCTGGCTGGTTTCCCAACTAAGGGAGGTTGACTGACCTTTTAGTTGCTTCGTGTATACAATAGATGGTCCAATAAAGTAAAGTCAGTGCTCAAATCATCTTTAAGCTCGTATTTGATGATAAGGTCGCCCCAGAACTGACCATCGGAAAAATCGGCAACGATCCACCGGTGGTTCATCACCTTAATCTTATTTATTTTAAAATCGCTTTCCATACCCTCATAGGGAATTAAAGGATTGTCCCCCTTACGTTCGTTGGTCTCCAAGAGTTTGTCCTCTATATACCGGGTAGGAAGTTCTAGGTTCAAATGGTCGTAGTAGGCCAAGGCATCATCATTGTTTTCCAGCGAAAAGTACTGCATGTCCAGCAACCGCAACTCGCCCTTCTGTACAGAATCCTTTAAACTTTTGACCTCAGCTTTAAGCTTGTTGATATCCGCTTCATTGGCATTTTGGATCTTATTACCGTTGACCAAGGAATACAGAAGGATTAGGGAAACAAAAACAAATAGGTAAAGAAAAATATTCTTTTTCATAGGTTAGACCGTTATTTTCAAGTTATCGTATGCTAAAAATATAGTTTCAGGAAGTTCTTCCTGGACTTTTTCATGAAAACCCAATAGATGACTGATATGCGTAAAATACGTGCGTTCTGCATTGATGACTTTGGCAAAAGCAATGGCTTCCTCCAAATTAAAATGGGAATGATGCGGTTCCAATCGCAATGCATTCACTACCAAAACTTTACACCCCTTTATTTTCTCCATTTCCATGGGTTCAACTCTTTTCACATCCGTTAGGTATACAAAATCATTGATGCGATACCCCAAAACAGGGAGTCTGTTGTGCCATGCTTCTATCGGTGTAATTTCAAGGCCGTTCAAATGAAAGGGTTCGTCCTTATCCACAAGGTTGATGGCTACAGCGGGGGCACCCGGGTACCGGTCCTCATCGGCAAAAATATAATCAAAACGTTGTTTTAACGCCTGGACTACACGTTTGTGGGCATAAATGGAAATATCACCCTGTCTAAAGAAAAAGGGACGAATATCATCTATCCCTGCGGTATGGTCCGCATGTTCATGGGTAAATAAGATTCCGTCCAAGTTTTCAATAGGGTTTTTTAGTAATTGTTGCCTAAAATCCGGGCCACAGTCAATAATATAGTTGTGTTCCTGCCATTGTACCAAAACAGAAACCCGCAACCTTCTATCCTTGGAATCATCACTTAGGCAAACAGGATGTGTACTGCCCAAGATGGGAATCCCTTGCGAAGTTCCCGTACCTAAAAAAGTGATTTGCAACCGCTCTGCCATGTTCTTCAAAATTATAACATAATTGTGGAAAAGACTTTCCTAACTTCTTAACTTTGTTAATGAGGTGGATTGACTTTGGAGTTTGCAGGAAAATTAACCTTGGCACGTACTATTGGTGCTTTTTTTGAGTTCTACAGTAGTGCTAAAGTACTCTTGAAAGCAATCTATGGTTGACATAGGGGATTTTATGCATTTTAATAAAGTTTAAGTAATACCATACCAAAAAACAGCACATGGCTTCGGTTAGAAATAAGATTAGTGAATTTGAGAATATTCCGTCCATAAAGGCCAAGACGTTACGCATCAACCTTAATCCCGATATCTATGGTACTTTTGCAGAAATAGGTGCAGGGCAGGAAACGGCGCGTCACTTTTTTAGATCCGGCGGGGCTTCCGGGACCATTGCAAAGGCCATGAGTGCTTATGACAAGTCTTTTAGTGATGCTATTTACGGTGTTGAAAAGGACGGTAGGTACGTTACCCAACCTCGTTTAAAGACCATGCTACGGCATGAAATGCGCTTGGTAGAGGAACGGATAAGCAGGGAAAACAACCCGGATATGCTTTTCTTCTCCTATGCCAATACCGTAGCGACCATCGATTTTTCCAAGCGGTATAAGGGGCATGGCTGGGTAGGGCTTCGGTTTCAATTAGACCCAAAGCAAAAGGAATATGATGAGATTATCCTGCATGTTCGCTTTAAACAGAATGAAGCCCGTTTACAGCAGGAAACCTTGGGAATTTTAGGGGTCAACCTTATCTATGGGGCCTTCTTTAAATACGACAAGCCTAAAAAACTCCTCAAATACCTTTACGATCATATTGATAAGGACACCTTGGAAATTGATATGATCAATTTTATAGGTCCTAATTTTAGGGATGTAGATAACCGCCTTATGAGCCTTCAGCTTATTAAAAACAATATGACGGATGCCGTAATGTTTGGTCCTGATGGGAATAACCTATTACCTGCAGCTCGTTTGTATAAAAAGAATATTCTGGCCTTACGCGGTAGTTTTAGACCGGTGACCAAGGTGAATATGGACATGTTCCAAAAGTCCTATGACATTTTTATACGGGAACAGACGGTGGATGTGGACAACACTATCGTCATTTTTGAAATCACCTTATCCAATCTAAAGGCCTCCGGCGAAATTGACGAACAGGACTTTATGGATCGTGCGGAACTCCTATGTTCTTTGGGCCATACGGTGATGATATCCAAATTCCAAGAGTATTTTAAGTTAGTGGAGTACTTGAACAACTATACCAAAGCACGTATTGGACTCACCATGGGCGTCAATAATTTGGTAGATGTCTTTGATGAAAAATATTACCGCCATCTCAGTGGGGGTATCCTAGAAGCCTTTGGAAAGCTCTTCTTTAAGGATTTAAAGGTATATCTCTACCCTATGAAGGATGCGGAAACCGGTCAAATTATGACCAGTAACAATGTAAAAGTACATCCTAGGATGAAAGAATTATACAAGTTCTTTAAGTATAATGGCAAGGTCATGGATATTATCGACTATGACCCAGATATCATGCATATTTTTTCCAGGGAAGTCTTAAAGCGTATTACCGATCATGAAAAGGGTTGGGAAGATATGTTACCGGAGGGTATCGCAGAAATGATCAAGGAGAAGAAATTGTTTTTGCGAAAAGCGGAAACCGCAGAGGAGGTCGAGGAGGAATAGATGAATCAAAAAATAGGCAATGTTATCTAAACATCAACTAAAAAATTAGCCGCTAATATTCTTTGGAAGTCTTAACTAAGGCTTTAGATTTTCTAGTTCATCTTTTAGCTTTTGCATAGCCAAGTGTTGGGCTTCGTTTTCATTTTTTAGTTCTAAGACATAGAGTGTTAATTCTTCTATTTTCTCCAACAGTAACCTGTTCATCTCTCCAAGTTCCATACCGTTTTGCTCAACTTCTTTTGCTGAAGGTATATTTGGTAGATGGCCGTGACGTTCAATATAATCTTGAACTCGCTTTAGC
>CALGQU010000145.1 GCA_937959125.1 uncultured Croceitalea sp. | reverse complement strand
TATATCCTACGCCTCCTCTGTAAATAATTTCCAAACAAAAAATGCGGTAAATAAAGAGAGTACACCAATATGGACCCAACCAATGGCCCTTGCACTAAATCCCGGTGCTTTTATATACTTCTCTATGGTTGGTGGTATCTGCGCCCATAACAAGGCCATGATAAGCCCTACGGGATACATATAGATATAGCTAAAGTCCCCATTTTCGTCCTTGACCAAAAATTCCAGGAAAACAAAGATTACCCCACTGAAGGCGGCACCAAATATTGTGGTAATGACTTTTTTGAAAGAATTATCGTCCGTTATCTTGGAAAGACCATAATTGAGGATCCCCCCAACGAATGCGCCCATGCAGAACAATCCGATATAGCCTATGTTTTTATAGATTTCAAATTTTAAAAGCATATTGGGTTTTTAAGGGTTATTATAGAATGTTTGATGTAAGAAGGTAGGTTCGTTTTTAAATTTTACCCAATCCTCTAGTATTTCATCCCTTAAGGATTTAAGTTCCTTTTGGGTTTTTTTATCTAAAATGGAAAACATTTTGCCATTTAAAAGCTTGGTAAGGTATACGATGAGGTTTAGGCAACATGTGGCCTGTCCACTAACTACTAAGCATTGCAAGCGTTCTTCCAAAACGTCATCTTGGTTAAACCATAGGGTAGTGCCAAATGTTGCTGCTTTTTCTGTATAGCTACCCAGTTTGGGGCCAATTAGCTTTTTTAAAGTTTTTCCTTCGAATTGGGACAAGTGGGTTCTTAAATAAGCAAAATCGTCCAAGCCGTTCATCTTTTTGTAACCGTAATCCTTTTCCGTTAATTGGCGTACCAAACAAGACATTCTTTTATGGGTGTAAGCTTCATTGGTGTACAGCCGTTGGTAGTGTAGCCTACGTATCTGCTTTAAAAATATATTTGGGACCAGCATTCTAAGGGAATGGTACCGGTCCAATAAGAGCAATTCTATTTTCTTTAATGGCAAGTCTTTGTATTGAAACGATGCGATTCTTTCCTTAAAATATGGCGGAATCTGGTTGTTTACATAAGTTTTGGCTTGTTGTGCGGTACGCCTTATTTTTTTCAGAATCTTACCATAAAGCAGGGCATGGACAATTCCAACCAGCGAAAGTGTTAAACCAATACCCAATACAATTGGATGGTAAAAATAGCCCAATAGCGTGCAGAGTACACCTGTCAATAGTAAAGCGATAATAGCATAATGTATGCGGACTTTGTAGGTGTGAAGCTTACCAAGTAGCTGATTAATGGAGGCTTCCCTACTTCCACCGTGTTTAAGTTCCGAAAAATCAAAATCCTCTAAGTACGGGGAAGAAACGTCTGAAACCAATACCAAATCATAGGGGGATTCCCCATCTTCGTTTTCAAATGCCTCTATACCGGTGATTCCTTGGTTATCAAAAATACCACCGTCCATTAACCCAACGGGTTCTCTATATCCTTTCTTTTGTTTGATGGCTTTAAACTCCATGGAGTCCGGAGCCACAAAATCCTCGGGCATGGCAATGGGTTCAAAACCGCCCGTAAATGCCGATGAGGCCGCAGTAACATCACCTAGTCTAAATTCCCGATAAATTTTTTTGCCCAGTTGCAATCCTTTACTGCCAAAATACACGCGACTCTTACCTACTTGAAAGCGGTATCTAAGCCCTGTATTGAATTCCGTGGAATTAAAGCATAAGAATTCGATATGGGTTTTGGTGGTCGGTTCCAAATCTTTGAGCTTACCGCCGTTTAACAGGGTGCTGTCATAGAGCTCTGCAAAGGCATTGATCATATTGGTACGCTTGTACGGGTGGTTCCATTGCCCATCCTCATTTATTTTTTTCAAGCCTTTTTTTACCAAATCGGTTTTGGAAAGCCAACGAATAAATTTGTTATAGATCAAAGGAAATGGAGTGCCAAGGTTGGCTTGCTGTGCGTAGTATATACCCAGTATGGTGCCGCCGGAAACCGTGGAAATTGCTTTAACGCTGTCCAGTAACCTAGTTTGATCGTATGTTTTGGAATGCAAGTAGCTAATGCAGCCTAACTGAAAGGCCGCCGCCCGATATCCCCCACCGGACAGACATAAGGCTATTCTTTTAAGGGGATGAAATGGTGTGGTTGGCTTTTGCACACAAGAATGATTAGAAAATAATACCTTTTACCACGTCTACCACAGTTTTAATGATCTTGTTTTTAAAATGGCCTAAACTTATTTTTGAAATACCCACTTGCTCCAAAGACTTCAATACCATGATATCTTTTTGACTCTTAACCAGCCATTCAAACTCTTCCAAGCTAAGTTCATTGGATGCCAAAAGTTTGGTCCATCTTTCCAATTTGACCTTAGAAGCATTTAAAAAACCTTCCAAATCCTTTTTTGTTTCTTTCTTAAATCCCGCATATTGCTCTCCCAGTCCTTGGAAAAGTGCCGTTTTTAAGTCTTTAAATAGCTGTTCAAAATCCATATCGTCCGTTTTTTTAGTTGGTAAGTATCAAGTCCAAAAGGGACTGTTTGGTTTCCTTATCTTTTTTTCCTTCATAGCGGATAAGGATATCAAAGGCTTCGGTAACCTGTGCTTTGGATTCTTGTAAAAATATAGGGGAGAACGTCCCTTTTTCTTTCCATCGTTTTAGAAAACCGGCCAATAGGTTTTTATCATCATCAGAAAGTAGCTTCCACATTTCATAAGAAATTCCGTTGTTGGGCTTGTTCTGTTCATAGATCAGCATTTTTTCCAAAGCTATCTTTACTTCCTCAACTTCAACTTCATTTTCAGTATAAGGTGTAGTGGCTTTGTCCATTAATCGCGCAGCATCTACTTTTATGGCTATGGTATTTTGGTAGGAATACTGATCAAAAGGAGCCGTTTTAAGCGCTGTGCAAGATCCTAGCAGGGTGGCTAGGAATATTAAAGGGATATAAAAATTACGTTTTAAAGCTTTCATAGGGCTATTTCTTAGGTTAGAAAAGTGTCTCTTTTGTTTTTAGTATGGCACTGATATGATAGGCTATGATGTGCATTCGCCCTTCTGGTGTCATTAAGATTTGTTTGCATTCTTCCTCATTGTCCATAAAAAAGTTTTCTGTAAGTATGGCGGGCATACGGGTCTTGGTCAATACATAAAAACGACGTTCCTTATCCAGGTCACCATCGGTAAAATCCGTTCGCAATTTTCTATTTGGAAATTGTTTTTGGTACGCCTTCCCAAAAATGGTTGCGATGGCATCACTTTTGGTATCCCCGGGCGAGGTAAAAATTTCTGAGCCGTGGCCACCCCCGGCGTTAGCGTGTACGCTTAAGTAAAAACTATTTCTTGCAGGATATTTGTTGGCACGGTTTACACGCGTTTCCAAACGCACATCACGGTATTCCGGCGCAAGGTTGACATAGGGAATACGCAGCGCGGTAAGTTGCTCAATAATTCCGTTGACAATAGCCCTATTGAACTCTCCTTCATAGAGCTGGGAACCATCGTTCCAAACGGGGCTTCTTTTTCCCGGGGTTTGGTAGCTGCCGTTTACCAAGCCTCCATGGCCATTGTCTAAAAGTACGATCATTGGTCTTTGGTTTTATCAAGTTCATATTTTTTGGCAATTTGGGCACTAATGCCCTTAACATCACCAATAGAAATGGCCTCCCCCTTGGTCTTAACCGCTTCTAATACATTTAAGATAAGGTCTAAGGTTGGAATATCAAAATCACCACCTATGGTGCGTAAGGCTGCGGACAATAATTGCAATTCGTTGTTTTTCATTGTTTTCATCATTTATTCAAAACCGCCACCTCCACCTCCGGGTGGTCCAGCAAGGCAGAATGACGTAATACCAGTAAAGGAATTCCCGTTCCAAAAGCGCACGATAGTACCGTCCGCATAATAATTGGAGGGAGCCGTGTTGGTTCCTTGGGAATTGGTATACAGCCCTGTGGCTTGGGCAAATTGGGAATTCCCTGTTAAGTAATAGATATTCGTCGGTGAGAAACAGGCGTTTAGTTGCTCGGCGTTTCTTCCCAAATTAATAGGGAATGTGGGTTGAGGGGCTATACCAGTTTGGGTTATGGAAAGGGTAACCGATGTTCCTCCAACGGTGGTAACCGTAACTATGCCGTTTCTGGTACTCCCTGTTGCATTTAGGGCAATGGTCACGGTAAAGCTTCCATCGCCTAGACCACTAGCAGGTGGTACGTTGGTCGTCAACCATGATGCATTATCCGTAACGGACCAACCCGTATTGGACGTTACGGTCACCAACAGTGTTGAGGAACCTGGGCCAGCATTGAACGTGGTTGGCGATATGGACAGCGTATCTACAAAAGAATTGTAATTCCTAAAATTTCGTAAGGAATTTTTTGACCCCTCATAGGTTGGGTCAAAAAGGGCGTCAGTGGCTTCTAAAAAGCATTCTGCCAAACTGGTTTGCCCTCCGGGGATTTCATTAATAACGTCCTGCAGGGAAAAATTATAATTGTTGGGTACGGCCATTAGACGAGTTTTTCAATGAGTTTTTCCAATTTTTCCAATCTCAATTCCAAGTCGGCAAGCTGTTTGTCCTTTTCGGCCATTTTGGCAATAAGGAGGTCGATATACTTTACTGATAGGTGGCCATTTTCTTCCTCGACCACGTATTCTGGGTGGGTTTCATTAAGTTCTTGGGCGATAACCCCCAACTGTTTTTTATCCCCTTCTATCCAATCAAAAGTTCGCCACTTTACCAATATCGGTTTTGGGGTGTAATCTTTGATATTCTCTTTTAGTCTTCTATCGGACGAAAGGATGAAGTTGGTGGCTTGCATGGTTCCATTGGCCTGAATAGTAAATGACGTGCTTACTGCTGCAGTATCAGCTTCTCCATAACCAACTCGCATATGGTTTGCAAGTGTTAAAAATCCATTTGTGGTTAGCGCCATAGCTCCTTCCGAATTTGAGTGGGAACTATCACCCCACCAAAAGCCTCTGTCATTGTCAGAGTTCATCTGAAAGGTCATGGCAAAATCATTAAGACTCCCCATAGTCATTCCCGATTGCATACCAATACCATAGGTAAGACTGTTCCAAACAGACCATTTTACCCTAGCATTAGAATCGGCCATAAATGCGTTGTTTCCATTTACGATTAAATCCCCACTTAACATCAAATTACCTCCTGAAGATAGCTCTGCGGAAACGGTATCAAAGTTATCCCATCGCCAACCTGCCACTGTACCAGCACCACTACGTCTTTGACGTAAAAAATTATTCTCCCAGGTAATTTGCATTGAAGCACCATCTGCTTTTATATAAGTCAAAGCGTTCGTAGTGCTAATACCTCCCGTTACACTCAAATTTTGATCGGAATGTGTGGTTCCATCTGTAATTCGTAACCTAGCCGTTGTACTGCCATTTCTGTTTAGATTTAAGTCCCCATTATGGGATCTTAGGACACCTGTATTTAGTCGTATTTCTTGGTTGAACCAAAAATTAGATCTATCCGTAGTAATATGACAAAAATTATCATTCTGCGGTCCAATGTCAATATAGCCTGAGGACGTGGTAAGTCTGGCAGAATTGTTAGGACCTTTGGTAAACCTCGTACTTGAATTGACAAGGCTAAAATGTGCTGCATATACCCCGCCCTCCACTTCTAAGTGGGCATCATCTTGAGGACTAGTATTTTGGGATTTTATCTTAAGCGCGTAACCACCTTCCCTTAAGCTCCCATCGGCTGCTTCATACTCTAGGCTTAAGGACTGATTAGCAACATCATTATTTAAAAAGTCGATTCTACTTTTATTTCCAAATCCCATGGTTAGGACCTGGCCGTTGTAGGTGTCATTGGTATCGCTTCTTAAAAGGGAACCATCGTTCCCAGAATGCCAAATGGTATGTACGGTCCCATTGTCATTAAGCTCCAACTCGCCCGATCTTCTTATGGCCAAGAACGAATCTTGGCCATCATTGGGGCTAACGTTCCCTAAAATAGTCCAACCATTGTTGTCCATTTTAAAGTAACCTGATGTGCCCGGGGCTCCTATTGTAAACTGTTTGTTATCCGCTAGGGAACCCATATTTATTATCAAGCTCCCGGACGTGGTCTCATCTTGGTTTTTTCGTAAAAAGCTATTGGGGTCCAACATATCCAGTATAGCTTGTAACCCTATGATATTGGCAATGGGTATATCATCTGGTAAACTCTGTAAGTTTAGGGTCTCCGTTCCGCCGGAAAGCAACTGAAAGGTATAGGTATTGTCCCCATTGTTGGTAATACCGGTGACCGCATCATTTTCTTCAATATTTAAAAAGCTATCGATAAGATCTATAAACTGGGCCTCCGTGGGGTAGTCCCCTGTTTCAAAATAGGTCTTTAGCGTTACATTATCTCTTTTCATGTTTTTTGTTTAAGATGTATAGCAGGGGCCTCTAACGATACCCGCAGCATAGACTTTAATTTTCGTTACCCTAATTTTAAATTGGCCTGTTCCGCTTCTTCGCTTGCTTTTTTGGCGAACAACTGTACCGCGCTAAGCGCAGCGTTGATTCCGGACAATTGTCCTGCGATACCGGTATTGAAAAAATTGTTCCCCTCTGCGACCGGTACATCAAAGGGCAGGATGGTGCCTTCAAAATTGGCGCGTACAAAGAGTAGCGTTGTACTACCAATATTAAAGCCATAGGAAGTACTATTGGTGGCCAAGGCATTGGCATTGCTATCGCGATCTGCGGCATTGGCGTAAACGCTAAATGTACCCCCGTTGACCTCTACCAAGGTAGAGTCTTGCGAGCTATCAATGATGGCCCCGTTCACATTTTCCTTTCCGGTAACAAGCCCCGTAGTCCTAAGACCACCCACAAAATTTGTTGCCTTGAGGGTGATATCATTTCCTACAAGGGCAAACGCTTCTGCCGCGTTGGGGTCTATGGTAATGTTAAAGTTACCTGCATCTATCTCCGATCCGTTGCGCGCTACCAAAGTGGTGGTTTCCCCGGCATAGTTGTCCAAAAGGTAGGCTTTGGCCCTGTCATAGAACTTTTCCGGGGTGTCAATTTCCGTATACGCATCCACTGTTGCCTTGGTGGTTTCCGTAATATTAGGGTCGTCAAAAACAGTGGTGCCTATTTCAAGAGCGGTGGTCCCTTTTAAAACTGCATCAAATACGGCAAAACCATAAGGGTAGGAAAAAACGTTAAAGCTAAAGATATCGCTATCATTATTTTGATTGCCACGATAATCCCAAGCGTAATTGCCGGTATTTATGGCATCCCCGTTTCCGGTGTTTACTATATTATAGGCCGTTGTAATAGCATATACCGGGGTTTTGCCATCTGCACCGGTAAGTTGTAGGTAGGTCTGATCGGCCGTGGCATCTACTACGTGCCCTTCCCTATTATAGATTTCCCTATTACCGTTATCCGTATCCAAGGTAAAGATCTTGGCTCCTTCAACAGGGTTTCCGCTACTATCATTGATCAATGCCTGCACCTCTTGTTTTACGATACATACCCCGTAAGCCGTCCCGTTGCCAGAAACGTGGGGAACTGCTTTTAACGCGGAGCCATTTTCAGAATTTGTAAGAATGGGACGGCAACCTGCCCAAAACCTAACATCACTATCAGAAGAACCATTGGTCCTAAAACCGCTTATGGGGAAATCGATATTTGGGGTGGAGGAAGAAAACCCTAAAGCACCCCTACTTCCAATAGGTTGGTACCCGTTCAATAGTGCAGGTATGGCAATAAAAGTGATATCATTGCCATTGAACCTAAAGCTATTACAGGTCCAAGCGGTGGTGGACTGTCTTAACTGGTTATCATTGTTTTTATCTTGAAAAAGGGTTGCTCCCGTGGTCACCACATTTGCCCCACTATCAAATACAACGGCAGAACCTATTCTAATGGCGCCTCCGTTCCAGTTGAGGTTTGCCCCGTTTCTTATCCGTAGGCCGGGATCGTTGCCAAAATGCCCATTTTGATAGGGGGACCAGACACAAAGCCGTTCCGAGTGGCGCGTAACGCCATTATCAATTATTTCCCCATTGAGGTTTAGGGTTCCGGTAACATCGAATACCGGTCTGGGTGAACCTGTTCCTGCAAAGACCGCCTCCAACTCTGGATCAATGGTAAGCGTTCCTTGTATCACTAACCTGCGATTTCCAATAGCGTATATGGTACGGCCGTCCGCACCGGAACCAATATCCAATACGGTTACCCCAGTGATAGCTGCCAGACCTGATAGATCGGTATCGGTACCTGTTTGCGTTATTACACTTCCTGATAAATTAAATGCCATCTTATGCGTAGTTTAAGGTTAAACGTTGGGCCCAATCCGTTTCCAAGTCCGATACATTTTGGGCAGTCTCGATAGTGATGTCGTTGTATCTGGTGATTACGGCTTGGGCATTCAACAAATAGCCTGCGTAGATGTAACCCGCATCAAACTGAGATCGGTAATCCGTAACATTGTTCTGGGCACCGCCACCACTACCACCGGTAACGGTAAGCATCGATCCGTCTGAAAAGTTCAGTACCGTGGCACCGCCAGATTGGTCCGTACTCTGTATAAGGTTCCCGTCTTCCTCATGGAAAAAACTGTCTATTAGGTCTACAAATTGTGCTTGGGTAGGCTTGTCCCCACTTTCAAAATACCCTTTTAATACGTTTCGCGATCTCTTCATAGTATATTATCTTATAATAAATGTTTGTTCTATTCCCATACCGCCAATACCGTCGTAGTTGTTGGTATCAGGTATGGTAAGGATGTTGCTTTCTTGGCTTATTAGCCCTGCGGTATTTTCTACATCAACTTTAAATTGATGGTATATGCTCTGGTTTTCATTTTCGCCGTCCTCAATGCGTAAGGTTCCGGAACCTAAATCCGTATTTTCCAAGGGGATGCTGATCGTGGCATCATTGGTGGTGATCTCATGGATTTTCACCCATTGTCCCTGATCGTTGAGCTTAAAGAGTAGGTATTTGCCCTTGTACACTGTTTTGTCAAACTGTAGGACCACGTTGGAAACCTCAAAGGTCGCGGTTACCGGATCGCTGGTAAAAGAGAGTTCTGGAGCCGTTGGAACGGTATTCTCCACAATAGCGGTCACCATTAACTTGGAAGGCGGCGAGGCTACGAAATCCGTAAGGATAATGGTGGCATCGTCTTTGTCCGGATATTGGATTTCCCTAAGGGCAACAACGCGATAGAAGAGCGGATCTCCAAAAGGCACTTCAGGTAGATCGGTAAAGCTATCGACAACCTTCCAAGAATTTCCGGTATCGCTTGGATCTACTTCGCTTACGAGCTGCATGGATCTAACGCTAAGGGCATCCGTAGCGTTCAAAGCCCTGTATAAGGCCAATTTTTTAATATTCCCTACCTTGGGATAGGCGTTGACCGAAACTTCCATCCCTGGTGCAATGCCCAAGGCAGGGTTCTCTAAAATAGGAACCAATTGCTGTACGCCCGGTGTTATGGGCGGATTGGTATTCACCAATTTTATAGGTCCCAAGATAGGGCTGTAATCCCCCATTTGCATGGTGCTGCCCAATTCCCTTGACGCATAGAAATACAGGTTATTGGAGGTACCGTCCAGGTTAAAATCCGTAAACTGTACGCTATTGGGACTTGGTATTTTTGCCATGGGTGCCATATCAAAATTGGCATCCGTTGGCAACAACAACTGTCCATTTCTGTCCCGCACTACCTGTTTTTTAGGGATGGGATCATAGTCCGCGCCGTTGATATGCTCGTACAGCAATGGAATCTCCGTAAGCGGTACAAAGTTTTCTTGGACCAGAACTTGTATTCTATTGGCAATGCTTCCCGGTGTTAGGCTACCTGGTGTTTCCCCGGGCATGAACAGTAAGGGGTTGTTGGGATTTGGAAATCGATAACCGTCCCCAGTTTCCGGGAAGATGGCGAAAAGACCATCCGTTTGGAACGAATTGCCCGGATACTCATACGCAAAGCCCAGCAGATTTTGCCACCTATTGGGCAAGAAACTATCGTCAGTATTGGAAAGGGCCTCCCGTATTTCCGTTACCGTTTCCAAGGTATAAAGTGCGTTTAATATCGCGCTATCATCTGTTCTGTAAAATAAGGTTCCGTGCGGCGTATGGTCAAATTGCGTGGTAAAGGTGTAGGTAGCCTTGCCAAAACTATCCGGTCTGGTAGCAAACTGTGCACCAAGGGGCAGTTGCGGTACGCTAGGGGCTATTTCTTCTTGGGCGAACATGACGGTGGGTACGGCTATCCTAGAAGCATATCCCGTGGAATTATGAAGGCTTCTAAACCCAAAACAGGTATATTTTATGCCTTCCCCGGTTTGTGGTAAAATGGAGCTTGCAGTGATACCTGCAGCGGCATTGGCAAAAAGATGGATCCGGTAGCCGGGGTAGAAGTTTACCTGTATTGATCCACCCAACTGTATTTCATCATGGTCGGGGTCGTTCCTAAAGTCTTTGTCCTTAAAGTAAACGACCAAAGCGGCACCAGTACCAATATTTTCAATTTTATATACTTCCAAATCACGGCGATCCCCGTTGGGATTCCCTGTTGTATGTACCCTTAAGATTCCGCGATACCATTGCACCGGATTGGCCCCGGAAGCCTGGGGGTGGTCGGCCAGCATGGCCGACCCAAAAGTAGCTTTGTACTGCCCCATATGCACGGTAGTGCTGCCTCCTGGGATGGCAGGTTGCAACACACGTTCAAGGGTAGCATTGTCCCAAATGCCCCGTGTCTTTTCCAAGTATTGTTCTGGGAGTCCGTCTGGATCCAAACGCGTAATGACTTCACGGTGTATGGCCCAATTATTTCCGATCTGTACTTTTAAGGGGTGGGGGTTGGGCATACCCCAACTGCTTGTATTTTGTAGGTTCTCCACCGCCAATAACCTGCCGTCTTCCCTAAGGGTAGGACTAAGCAGTTCCGAACTTATGGGAGGCGCATCCGTGTCCTGCAACCTATCCGAAGCCTGTTTTTTATAAATTCTGATGGTGGGACTGTTTTCATCGCCCTCCACGCTATGGATAATGTATTCCTCTTCTTCCAAAACCAAGACCCCGCCCACAAAATTGGCCATCATGGCTTGGGGAATGTTGGGGATAACATCTTCCCCCTCACTATCCAAACGGTAGTTTGTCGTCGTTATAATACTCAATACCACATTGTCAGGATCATCAACAACCGTTTGGGCCCTACCTGAAATGGTCAGTGGTAAGGTATCCCTAAAATAGATCTCCACCTCGTCTGCAAAAACCTCTTGGCTATCCGGAAAAATAGCATTGGGATCTAGGGCATTGGCCATTCCGTTCAAGGTAGTGTCCGTTACTTGGTAGGAAATCAATTCTTGGGTGGTATGGTAATTGAACAGCAAGCGTATCAATGTTTTGTCCGCACCGGTAATTGCCCCCAGTTGTAGTTGCTCGTTGGCGGTGGTCAACAATAAAGGCTGCTCTTCGGTAATCAAGAGGGCACTGCGGTTGCCCGGAGGGTCCAAAGTGTTTTTTGAGATCAGGGCGGTGTCCAGGTTATGCGTGGTTCCACTGCGGGTAATCCTAGAAAACCAGTTAATGCCATAGGAACCATAGGTATGCTGTCCGTTTTCAGTTTCCCGGTGCACAAATAGGGGCGTACCCTCATCCGGTATGGGCAAGGCTACGGTCTCATTGGAGGACAGCTGTCCCGTGTTTGCCACATTTTGATAATCCGGGGTATTCGCCAGTTCTGGGCTTCGCCAATCCTGTTCTGCAATTCCCTTGTATTCCACGCCGACGAATACGGGAAAGGTTTCTTGCGCCAAATTAAATTCGGTTGCTTCATGGTAGAACCCCCGATCATAGGATGGGTCTTCCGGTTCTTGCACAAATAAGCTCACAAAGCGTGTTTTACCGTCTTGGGTATAGCCCTGATTATCGGTCAGGGGGGTATTGGATTCCCCCAGACCGCTACGGGTAAAGATTCCCGGCACGGGCGGTTGTAAAGCTATAGGTACCGGCAATCGTTCATCGGTGCGCGCGGTAGGTACCGTGATGTACCGATGTTCCGTGGGTTGCGCGATCAAATCACCATCCACCAAGCTTACATTGGTTTGGTAGGTGGCCAAATACACATAGGGGTTGTTGTTCTGTACGGTTATCTCCGTATCCAAATGTCCCAAGCCCAGCATCCGGGCAACATGAAAATCCATGGCCGCTTGCTGCAAGAGAAGAAGGTTGGGGATTTCAAAGGTATTGTCCTCGGCAGCCACCCCTTCTGGATTATCCTCAAAACTAAAGGTTTCCAAAGCGGTTGGGTTGTTGGCATCATTGCTTAAGGAGACGTAATCTTGCACGGTTTGCTTTATGCTGCTTCCCGTACTTGCACTGGTTTGGTTCCACTTATCCCTATAGTTTTGAATATTGACCAAGGCACCATCATTAAAGCGTGGCCACGCGGCATTGACTTGGCCGTCGCTTGGTTCCAAACGGTTAAATACTTCCGTGTCCGTTTGGGAAAGGGAAAATTGCCCTAACGGTGTCCAACCCGGGCCACTTTCAATACTGTCCTGTAGTACGCTGTACAGTTCTAGGGCAATACCTGTAAGGTAGCAGTTGGTACAACGGAACCGGAAACCCTTGCCATTCTCCGTAACTACCCTGGCGTTGGCCAAAGCGCTTCCCATAAAGGTTTTTCTGGCGGAAAGCAGTTGATTCCCTTGGACGGTACTGCCCTCTACGGAACGTATTTCGCTTTCTACCCGTGCAGCGGTAGAAGTGGAGCTGGAGGTCAAACCTACCGCAAAAAAGAGGTCGCTGGCGGGTTGTAGCTCCAAAACATTGTTCCCATAATTCTGTAAAAATTGGGTGGTCTGCGTTATGGGGTCAAAGCTATCGCGTACGGTGCGGTATTGGGTGCGGTTCCTAAAATACAGCGCAAAGGTATGGCTCGCTACCTGATAGACCCAGATGCCCGTTCTGTTCTCCACCGCTTTGGGTGCCAAAAGGTTGATGTTGACGGCTACCGGGGAATAGGGAGCCCTAAAGAGCATCACAAAGTCATCCGCTTTGTTATAGTTGGCCGTTCCCGTGGCCATATTGCCCTTGGGCAAATGCTCGCCCAACTCGTTTTTAAACAACCAACGTAAGTGGATACCGGAAGGGGTACCGTCACTCCCTGTAGACCCCGCTGCCTGGAGGTAAAGGTGGGGGGATTGGAAGATTTTACTAATATTTTCAGGGCATACTAATTCGATTAAAAAGTTATCAAGGTTTGTAGAGCTTACTGATTCGTCGTTGATAACAACATTATCAGCTACAAAATTGTCAATTCCAGGACTTCCTACAAAATTGAATTCATTAATTAATGGTAGATTCCCTATGTCATTCGCCAAAACGCAAGGATTACTTTCTAAAGCCGAATCGGTTTTTACAATGGTACTATTGGAAAGGCCCGCACCAGTAGGATATAATACAGGACGAACAAAAATATACGGATTGGGAGCAAAAATTTCATTTGACGTAAAAGGGAATACTTTGTTAAAAATGGGATTTAAATCATAATCAAATTTTTGAATTGCTCCATTTTCCGATTGTATTATTCTATGATGTACTAGAAAACCGTCTCCGGTATTCGTTAATTGATTTACTAAACTGCTAAAAATGCCACGCCCTTGGTAAGTCTTTACAGAAATACTTGTTGACATAGGAGAAGCTAGAGAAAGACTTGCAATATGAATTTCGTCGATTGAGGTTCCTGAAGATGCCTGAATTGAAATGATAAGTTGATTTGCAGCGGAAAACACATTATTTATTGCTATAATGTTATAACCTTGCGGAAAGTTACCTTGATAATCAGTTGTCTCTATAAGATTTAAATCAAAATCAAGCTTTGCAACTGTAAGTACAACTGATCCAAGTTGGGTTTGATAGTCCACTCCTAACCAATAGATATTGTCTCCAACTACAACAACCTCCCTTAATCTTTCGTTTTCGTTGCCTTTCTTTATAGAATGTAAGATATTTCCATTTTCATCTAAAACCAATAAAGTAGATCTGTTTGGCTTTACTAAAAAAAGGTTCTCTTGTAAAGGAAATAGACCTGTATCTCTTCCATTTACAGGTATGTTATAATTCTTAATCCAAATTTCGTTTCCTTCACCATCGATTTTGAGAAGATTGACCCCATTCTGGGCCAGAGTAATTTCGATAGAACCTAAAAAAATCAAATCACCATTTGAAAGTTGTATAACATTTGGAATATTATCGAATAAAAGTACTGTGTTATAGCTTTTGGCGAAAACTACATTAAGGTTAGAATCTGTTTTTACTATTACAGGGTTTCTTGAGATTCTGATGTGCCAATAGAGAAAGGTATCTACTTCTCCAATATATCTGAAGAAAATTCCATTTCCATCTACTTTAAACTCCTTAACAAAATACTCCTCATCCCCATTGCCAACCCCCTCAAAAACAACAGTAGCTGTAGCGGTTGCTGCCTGCCCATTGATGGAAAAGGATAGCACTGCATTGCCGGGAGTATCGGCTGCCGTTAAGGTTGCGGTATAGGTGCCATCCCCGTTATCGGTAGTGCTGCTTATGGTTCCAGAGGACGCATTGATGACTACCGTTTCACCGCCAATTAAGATATTTTCGTTGGCTGCATTTTTAAGTTGTACCGTAATTTGGGAGGTGCCGGTATTACCTAACGGTATATTTAATGGTTGGGAAGTAATTATGCTTGTCAAAATATCAAAACCAGTAGCACAAATTGGCGTTTCATCAATATTTAATATTTCTGTAGTAACCACAAAATCTGTAATATTTGGGTTGACTGTCTGCGTACCTAAAAGCTCCGTATCTAAAAATGCCGTGAACGTTGTTGAAGGTAGTGTTACCGTATTATTATTGGCAACAGTAATACATCCATTGGCATTTGCGTCGTTAATACTTTCTATAGAAATATGCCACAACGGGTTATTGATATTTGAGCTGGACCAGAAAATACCTCCATTTTGTACTACAAAACTGTCCTGTCTCACAGGGTTTCCGGTTATTTCCCATGACTTCAACTCTTGTGTCATTACATCGTACTGGTACATGTAATTTAAGAATTGAGCACTACTGTCTATTACGTTATAATTGCCATAGTATTTACCATCCCCATTTGACCTTGAAGAATTTATCAAAATGTTTGGATGTTGACCATTAAGTGGGTTTAATTTTATACCTTCAGAAGATGGATTATTATCGTCTAAAGGAACTTTTAGATGATATGCATTTCTAAATCCACCTTCTGTTCTCCTAAACCTAAGAAGTATTTCATCTTCAACAAATTCTAACCCCAAACCTTGAATGAAATCTACCTCATTAGGATCAGTGAATTCGTCATTTGAAATGCGATATCTCTTGGTAGCTAGTTGATTTAAATTGCTATCAAAAACACCTAGAACAACGCCGCCATGTAAATTGTTTGGGTTGTTATTTACTGGAAGAGGAGCACCTCTTTGGTATACATATACATTATTGTTTGTAGGATTGTGAAACAATGATGTGCTTAAATCACGAAAAACAGTTTCTGTAATTTGCACATTCCCAAGGTTAGTGCCTTGAGAATTGAACTTTGATAGTATTGCACTGATATCATTAAAAACAAAAACTTCATCATTTGCGGCAATAACGGCTGTAGGATAACTAGTAAAGAAAAAATTATTTGCAATTTTTTTTGACCATCGTATTTGGCCTAGGGTTGAGATTCTCAAAATAATGAAATCATCTGTTATTTGATTTGCATCATTTATACCTTTTCCCGTGATAAAGTAATCACCATTTGAAAACCGCAGGAGATTTTGGTAACCAAGGATTTTATCAATTCTAATGGATGAGACTGGTTTTCCACTATTATCCAACTGGGTAATTACCGTTCCCAAGGGAGTATTGTCTATTCTAGGCGTTTCTACCTTAACAAGGCCCGTATTTCCATAAGGAAACATTTGTAAAGAAATGTTGTGGATATTGGTATCTATAACAACTCCCTGGCTATCCCTAATTTCATATTCTTTTATAAACCGCATAACCCTATAAAATATTTAAATTCTCCACCAAGACCGTATCTTCAATTTCATACGTACTTCCGTTCCACAAGAGGTAGTTAAAACATACCCGTAAGGCGGTATTGGTGATCCGTTTGTTGTTGCGCATGATCAGTACTTGTGCATAGTCCTTACTGTGCAGGACCTTATAATTTTCATCGGCATCGTCATTGGCATTGTTCAAGACTTTAACGCCCTGTCTTATGGTGGCTTCCGGTACTTTGGGATCATTAAAAGGTTCCGGATTCCGTATCCAAAGGGCCACGGTATCTCCCGTATTTTGGTCCACTACGGCATTGAATTCGGTATTTTCCGTAACGGGTAAGGGCGAAAGTCCCCAAAGACCTTCCACAACACGGTCAAAGCGATCTGCAAAACGCGGCTGCAGGGCCAAGTTGGTGGCATCTGGACTTTCGGCATTCAGCATGGTATCTATAATGTTGAGCATGGTATCTATGGTCGCCGTAGCCAAGGACAAGGGTACTTGGAAAATGGCCGCTTTGGTATTGCCCGCACCATCATCCAATTGATAGCTGTTCACTTGGGCCTCAAAATTGGGGTAACGCGACGTTTGGAACACATAGTCGTGCACCTCGGTGACCGTACCTTGGTGTACATTGTTCACCAATGCCGTATACAGTTTCCGGGGCTTCAAGTTGGTGAGGCTTACCGTACGTATCTTGGTTTTGGGGCGTACGGGATTCCCGTTGCGTACCACGCAGGTTCCGCCATTGGCCTCTACCAGATTGTTCCAAAAGCGCACGTTTTCCGGTACTAAGGGTGCTGCATCATCCAACCATTCTTCTTGGGTGTTGGGAATGGTAGTTTCGTCAAAATCCGCGGGTAGGGGGTAGGGGATGATGGCATCGTTTACCGGGTCTTTGATCAGTACTTTCATCTCTGAAACAATCTCCGCAAAACCGTTTTTGGCCTCCCAAGTGTTGAACATATGAAAGGTCTGCGGTTTTATAAAGAACAGCTGTAGTTTGGCCTGTTCATTGGCATAGAATAGCGGTTTGGATCCCAGCAGGTTACCATCTGCATTGGGATAGGAACGCTGGTAATCGATATAACCGGATAGGTTGGTCAATGGAAAACGGTCCTGGGCGATCAGGTTGCCATTGGCATCCCTATTGGTCTCCCCGGTATTGGGGTCTAGGCCATAGGATACCCCGGGCGCATTATGAAAGTGCCCAACGGGGCCAGCGGTACGGAACCCATAGTAATAATGATAGTTTTGGGAAGTGCCACTTTCATCATTGTCCACCTCATCCTTGAGGTTCAAATGCAGGTAGTATTTGGTATCTGGGCGCCAAATGGGTGCAATGACCTTATCGATACTCTCTTCGGCCAATGCAAAGTCTTCTTGGATGGCGTCCTGTGCCGGGATTTTAAGGTTGAACTCATAATCGGTCTCCGAAAGCCAGCAGACTTCGTGCAGTAATGTCGTACAACCGGAGAGGTCTTCCGCACCTTCTAGGGCAAGATCCCTGGCCCCTACTTGGAAGGAGGTGCCTATTTGCATCTGGCCAATACCACCGGTCAAGGTGCTGCTGTCTATTGCTGAAGGGCAACCCTCCTGCAATAAACTAACAATTTCCGCTTGTATACGAGCTTCTTCGTTGGCATCCCCGGTTCCGATCAAGGCCACTTCGCCTTCGTTGGCAGTTACAAATTCTTCAAAAGCGGCTTGTTGCAAGATTTCCAAACGGGCCAAAAGCTCGTTGACCCTGGCTACGTTTAAAAAGTCCGGCTGTACGATGATACGGGTGATGGCTTGGTCCGCATTTTCAAAAGTGACCTTGGATGCCAGTTCTTCCCGGGTCCTATAAACCTGTTGTACCAGTGCATATTCCTGTCTTAGGGAAGTGTCATTGATTACGGAACGGTAAAAGGACAGGGTAACCCCGGCACCCACGGTGGACAAGGTCAGTTCCACTTGCTTGGAAGGGTTGGGCAACCGAAGCTCGACGGACATAAAATTGGAAATCTTCAACGATTTGGCAAAACCAAAGGAATTGCTGTCCGTAACCACGGTAGCGGAATAGTCCACAAAATCCAGATTGTCCAAAAAGGTGGGTCCTTGCACCCAGAAGGACATCCTGCCCGTGGTAAAAAAGTTTTCCACATTGGTAGCGCTTCCATCAAGGCCTTCCGGGGTATCGGTATTTGCCAAATAGCGCACGTTTATGTCTTTGGTGAGCCAGTTGGCGCACTCGGGTTCCAAGGGGCTGGTAGTACAAAAGAGGGATCCTGCGGTAATGCCCAAACGTTCCGGCACGTACCAACCGGGTTCCCCAAGTTGCGTAAAGGAAAAGGGGGAATCCCCTAAAATGCGTAGTGCGTTGTACTCCTTGCCCGCTTTTTGCCAATGGCCGAATTTTAGGTTGGTGGTAGTGACCCCCGCTTCTACCGCACCGGAGAATAAGGCCTCGTACGGATTGTAATCTACCCAAGCACTGCCGTTCCAAGCCTTGAGCTCTACATCTTCTATGGAATAGGCGTGTTTTACTTGGCGCAGTTCCTTGCCCCTAAAGATTTTTTGCGGCGGGATCAATTCCACATCCCCTACCGGGGCGTTATTCACACCACCGGTTTTGGCGGCTACCGGGTTGGGATTTACCGGTTTTTCAAACTTGAAGTCGATATAGGTGTCCATGGGGATCACCGTATTGTTAAAACGGTTGTTGTTGGCAGAGGGTACGTAATTGCCATCCGTAATATTGTTGTTGAGTTGGGTAAGGTCAAAGGTATCTCCCGTGAGCATATGCACCCCTTTGGCCACTTCCAATATTTTTTCTTCGGTCACCGGGGGTATGGGGGTGCGGTCCACCTGTCTGGATTTCTCCCATTTGAGTTCCACATTGCCGCAGAACTTAATTTTTATAAATAGTATCCGTGCCTTAACACATAAGCGGAATTCCGCAAAAATAAGGAAGGGTCGGGCGGCTTCTGCCCCTAGGACCAAATCTAGACCAATGCCCAAACTCAATATTTTGATGTCTATGGTGGCTTGTCCGCCCACGGCCATATATCCGCCGATCTGGGGTCGTTCAAAACTGATCTTACCGCCCACTTCTACATAGGCATAGGCGCGTACCCGTACCGGGCCGTAGCGTTTATCAAATTCAAACTCCGCCCGCGCCCCTGCTTCAATACCTTTTGCGGACAGCTGCAGGTAGGTCTGCGCCGTTAACAGGCTGAGTAACCTAGCGGTGATGGGCTCGTTACGGGTGCCAATATTGACATAAAAGGCGGAAGGGTCGTTAAAAAAGAAACCGGCCTCTACCTGGGCGTTAAGGCTTAAAATATCCCCACTGTTCCTGGGGAGTCTAAAGTCGGCCCCTAATCCAGCTTCAATAGAGTCATCGCCAATGGCCAAAAAGGCAAAGAAGGGTGGTTCGTCCGGATCGTCCAAGGCCAGCTGTGGCGCTAGGATGTTGGCGGTGCCTTCTATAAAAAAGAGGCTGGGGATGGAGAGGAGCACAAAGACCCTAAAATTGATGATCTTGTCGTTCCCGTAGGTGGCAATGGCCGCCCCAGCACCTAAGGAAATGGGTTTGTTGTAGTCCGTAGTCTCCGTCGGACCCCGAAACTTTTGAATGTTGATACCCCGTTGTGGTGCGGTATAGTAGTCGTACCAGCTGTCCTCGCCGGAGGTAAGGCCCACGGCTTCTTTTTCCGCCACATAGCGATAGCCCAGCAGTCCCCTGAACCCAAAAACGCCCAGACCTGTAGCCCCCAAGGGGATAGGTGTGGGTAGCTCTACACTGGCATCCAAGAGAAAAGCAGGGAATTTGGGATCCAAACGCATGCCCACACTCCCCGCAATGCCCAATTTGGGCAGTTTTAAGGACACCTCACCGGCATATTCTGTAGAAACCCCAGGTTCTGGAATGGTCACCGAACCTTTAATAATGGCGGTAGCCGTACTTGGTGTAGCATCCCCCGGGATAATGATATCCACTTCTATGGTACTGATCCGTATAAAAGAGTGGCTGGGCCTACCATTGGCGGGATCATCATCTACGGTATAGCAATATTTTACCCCATTACCGCGTACTTCCGCACCCAATGGGTCTAAATTTAAGGCGCCATCAAAGCCCCAACATTTGTATTCGCGCAACACCCCTTGGTATTCTTGCTGTTTGGAGGTAAAGTTGAGGTTGGTAATGCTCATGTCTACCGGACCTAAACACAGCCCAAAATTGGTGGGTAGGGCAATGCTGCCCCCAACAATCTCAAAATTGCCGTTGCTGTAAATGCGTATCGCAGGCAAGGCAATACGGGTAGGGGTGTTTTGCCCATCTTGGCAGAGCAGTTTGTTCATCACCGGATTGGTAAATTCCAGCTCTGCCGTGGTACCGATAAAGAAATTACCGTCTTCACTGCCCAGTTCCACTCCTTGGATGTAGAGTCTAAGCACCTCAGGAATTTCAATAGGGGCAAAGCCGTCCTGTTCTGAGGCCGTGATGAGAAAGTCACCATCGGCATCGAGGTGGCCTTGGATATCGATATTGGCAATATCGCCATTGGCGTCTTTAAGTTTAGGGATTTTAAGCCCTCCAGCGATGTTGGAGGAAACGATATCCCCTTGTTTAAAAGTGATATCAAAAGCGGTAAACCAAACGGTAAAGCCGTTGTTGCCAATGGTTTTGATCAAACGTGGTGGCGGGCCTTGGGTGTCGCAGGAATTTAGAAATTGGGTCAGTGCCGTTTGTGTGGTCAGTTCTTGGGGAGTGTCCTCCCCAATTCTTGTTACCGTAATGGGAAGGTCAAAGGTATATTCTGCCCCATTCAATGCGTTTAGGTGGATAAGTAGTGCGCCATAGTCTGCAATGCTTACCGAAGTACCTCCTGAGGTTACCCCAATAGGATAGGTAAAGGCCAAGCAGTCCGAAAAAAAGTCGGTAATGGTTGTTGGAGCGGTTTCAATAGCCGTTAGTGCCAAAGTACCAGAGATGCCACCGGTACCAATAAGCAGGTCCGAAGCCTGTACACGAGCTGTGGTTCCAGGGTGGTTTTCCTCATTATCAAACCAACGTTTTGGCAAGGTGATGGCCACGGATTGGGCATATACCCCCCTAAAACTAGGGGGCCTGCCATCGTTGTCTGCCTCTACGATATTGGAGGTGTCACTAAGGTCTACCCGC
>CALGQU010000144.1 GCA_937959125.1 uncultured Croceitalea sp. | reverse complement strand
GACTGTGGTATTTCAAGGGCGTTCCAACCATTACCCTGTATGGTAATCCCCTGTCCTGCCGTATTTATTTCCCCTAGGGCTGTTCCTTGTCTTGTAACAAGTTCCGGTGTTACCCCGGTGAAATTTATATTACATGCATTTTGATCTTCTTGCCCCATATCGGACATGTCACAATTTCCTTGGGCATCCACAAACCTGATGTTCCTAAACGAAGAATTTCCTATTTCGGGTTCGGCGTCATTGTCATTGATGAAGACAATGTAGGTAAAATCTCCCGTTATAAGCTGCCCAATAGGTATGGAGAAGCGTTGGAAGTTTCCACTACCGTCATAGGCAAAGTCAGCATTGGCACGGTTTTCTGGAATCTCCTGCGTTCCATAGAGTTTGTAACGCATTCCGTTGACCACAAAGGGCCTGTTGATGGTATTGGTAAGTCCAATGGCGTGTTCCTCGCCTTCTTCACTGGATGCGAACTCAAATTCCAAGATTGTTTCTGGGTCTATGGACTGTGGTATTTCAAGGGCGTTCCATCCATTGCCCTGTATGGTGATTCCCTGTCCTCCCGTATTTATCTCCCCTAGGGTCGTTCCTTGTCCCGCAATAAATTCAATAGGAGCTAAATTAAGGGGTAAATTGCAATTTTGGCCTGTCTGCCCACTCACAAATACGCAAAGTGTTAGCAGATAAAATTGTATGATTTTTTTCATAGGGTTAGTGTAAATTAAGCGTTAATAGTATAGTGGGAAGAAAAGTACTATTGGTTTATCACGATCTTACGAAGCATTTTAAAAAATCGATAAAACTCCTATTTTATCGACGAAAAGTATAAAAAGGAACTCCGCTAGTAAGGAAGGAGAATCGTATTGTCTTATTAAAATGAAAGGTGCAAAGGTGCTTGCAATTATCAAGCAATCATACGATCGCTTGAATTCTTTTACATAGCTATGGCGTATTTTATCCACCCCGAATCCATTGGTAGATAGTACCGATTACCACGGTTGGATGGTAATTTTTGATGATGATTATATTTATAATGGATTTATTCCTATTTATTGGAATAAATCCATAAATTAGCTATCCTCTTTTTAAAATAATGCATAAGACCATCCTCCATTTAGATTTAGATACCTTTTACGTATCTGTAGAAAGACTCATCAATAGTGAGCTAAAGTACCGGCCCTTGTTGGTGGGCGGTACCAGTGATCGTGGGGTAGTGGCGGCCTGTAGTTATGAGACCAGGGCCTTTGGGGTACATTCCGGGATGCCCATGAAGATGGCCAAAGAATTGTGCCCGGAAGCCGTGGTGATCAGGGGAAACGCAGGGACCTACAGCAAACATTCTGATGTGGTTACGGAAATCATCAAGGAAAAAGTGCCCATTTTTGAAAAATCCAGTATTGATGAGTTTTATGCAGACCTTTCTGGGATGGATCGCTTTTTTGGGTCGTACAAATACGCATCGGAACTACGACAAAAGATCATCAACGAAACCGGATTGCCCATTTCCTTTGGACTTTCCATAAACAAAGTAGTTTCTAAAGTAGCTACGAACGAGGCAAAGCCCAACAACCAACTAAAAATAGATTTTGGGTTGGAGAAGCCTTTTTTGGCCCCACTTTCCATAAAGAAAATCCCCATGGTAGGGGACAAAACTTACCAGACCTTACGTAATCTGGGCATCAAACAAATTATAACCGTTCAAAAAATGCCCATGGATATTATGCACCGGGTGTTGGGCAAGAACGGCACCCTTATTTGGAAACGGGCCAATGGTATAGACCATACCCCGGTTATTCCCTTTTGCGATAGAAAATCCATTTCTACGGAGCGTACGTTTGATAAGGATACCATTGATGTGGTCAGACTCAAAGGAATATTAATGGCCATGACGGAGAACCTGGCCTACCAATTGCGGCGTGGCGATAAACTAACGGCCTGTGTTACGGTAAAGATCAGGTATTCAGATTTTAATACCTATTCCAAACAGCAGCGTATCCCTTATACCAGTGCGGACCATATATTGATTCCCAAAATTATGGAGATGTTCCATGTTCTTTACAATAAAAGGATGTTGGTACGCTTGGTAGGTATCCGTTTTAGTCATTTGGTATCGGGCAATTACCAAATCAATTTGTTCGAGGATACGGAAGAAGCCCTTAACCTATACCAGGCCATGGATCGTGTACGCAATCGTTTTGGGGATCGGTGCGTGCTTAGGGCATCGGCCATGGGGGCCAAGACCATAGGTAGGATGCAGAACCCTTTTAACGGGCAACCCCCGGTGGTTTTGGCGCATAGGAAGCAATAGAATTGGATTTAAGACCGCGATGCTGTTAGATGTTAGACATAAGACCGCTTCGCTAGTAGACGTAAGATATAAGACGAAAACCTTTTTAGTCTAGATTCTTGGCTCTAGGTTCTTGGTTCTAATTTTGAACTTGAACTTAAATAAGACCGCTAAGCTGTTAGACATAAGACGTAAGATTTGCAGAAGCTATAATGACCCTACCTAATACACCTTTAACATATAACTTTTAACCCTTAACCCCTAACGGAATTTACTTAAACTGCCACACATATTATAGCCTACGTTTTGGGACTTTTTCAGAAATTGAACTGTTGCAATTAGCACAAGAAAACCAAGTGGAACAGTTGGTCCTTACGGACATCAATACGACGTCTGCCTGTCTTAATTTTATACGTAAAGCCCCAGAATATGATATTGCACCCAAGGTAGGGGTAGACTTTAGAAACGGTGTGGACCCCTGCTTTGTAGCCTTGGCAAAAAACAATACGGGATTTCAAGAAATCAATGCCTTTTTGTCCCAACACTTGCACCAAGCAAAGGAAATTCCGCAACGGGCTCCAGTGTTTAAAGACGTATTTGTTATCTATCCTTTTGAAAAAGTGTTGCTCAATGAATTCAATGATTTTTTAGCCCACGAGTTTATCGGGATTTCCATAAGGGATTTAAGGCGATTGCCCTTTTCCAGACTTAAAAAATTGAGGGATAAATTGGTGGTATTGCAGTCGGTAAGCTTTAGGAACAAGCGCGATTTTAATGCCCACAGATTGCTGCGTGCCATTGACAACAATGTACTGTTGAGTAAGTTGGAAGGTAATGAGCAGGCAAACGAGGAAGAAAAAATGCTGCCCATGGCCAATTTGACCCAAGCTTTTGCGGACTATCCCTTCATCCTCAAAAACACAGAATGCCTCTTAAAGCAATGCAGTATCCATTTCGATTTTTCAAAGAATAGAAAACCCCAAAACTTAGCGTGTTATCTAAAAACCAAGGAAGAAGATGAGGAACTGTTGGAACGGCTTTGTAAAGAGGGTATGCCGTACCGTTATCCCTATGCTACGGATGAGGTTTGGAAACGACTAAAAAAAGAGCTGCGTTTGATCAAGACCATGGGTTTTGTCTCTTATTTTCTTATCAATTGGGATATTGTCTCGGAAGCCCGTAAAAATGGGTTTTATTATGTGGGTAGGGGCAGTGGTGCCAATAGTATAGTGGCTTATCTGTTACGTATTACCGATGTGGATCCTATGGAGTTGGACCTTTATTTTGAAAGGTTCATTAACCTTTACCGCGCCAATCCCCCAGATTTTGATATTGATTTCTCTTGGCGGGATAGGGAGGCCATGACCCAATATATTTTTAGGCGTTTTAAACATGTGGCTTTGGTGGGTACTTATGTGACCTTTAAGCATAAAGGAGTAGTTAGGGAGTTAGGGAAGGTCTTTGGTTTGCCCAAGGAAGAGATCGATCGTTTGGGTAATGGACAGTACCAACCTTCTAAATTGGACACTATGGCGGCCTTGGTGCTCAAATACGGAAAGTTGATCTACGGAATGCCCAACTACCTAAGTGTGCATGCCAGTGGTATTCTGATCAGTGAGCGGCCGCTGCACTATTTTTCGGGGACGTTTTTGCCGCCCAAAGGATTTCCCGTTACCCAATACGATATGGTCATTGCAGAAGATGTGGGCTTGTATAAGTTTGATGTTTTGGCGCAGCGTGGCTTGGGAAAAATAAAGGACACCCTGGCCATCGTAAAATATAACCAACCAGAGAAATCCAATTTTGATATTCATGATGTAAGGACCTTTTACCAAGACCCAACCATCAACAACCTTATTAAAACCGCCCAATGTATGGGGTGTTTTTATGTAGAGTCACCAGCCATGCGCATGTTGCTCAAAAAATTGGAAGTAGACAATTATTTGGGCTTGGTAGCGGCAAGTTCCATTATTCGTCCCGGGGTATCCAAAAGTGGAATGATGCGGGAATACATCTTAAGGCACCGTAATCCGGGTAGGGCAGAAGAAAAGGCGCATCCTGTAATGTTGGAAATTATGCCAGAGACCTACGGTGTTATGGTCTACCAAGAAGATGTGATCAAAGTGGCCCATTATTTTGCCGATTTGGATTTGGGCGAAGCCGATGTGTTACGACGGGGCATGAGCGGGAAGTTTAGGTCTCGAAGGGAGTTTGAAAAAGTAAAGGACAAATTCCGAAGCAATTGCATTAAAAAAGGCTATGACAACCAGCTTATTGATGAAATATGGCATCAAGTGGCCAGTTTTGCAGGCTATGCCTTTGCCAAGGGACATTCGGCCTCGTATGCCGTAGAAAGCTATCAAAGCCTTTTTTTGCGGGCCTATTTTCCGTTGGAATATCTGGTGGCCGTGCTTAACAATGGTGGGGGCTTCTATCGTGCGGAATTTTACATCCATGATGCCCGTATGATGGGGGCAATCGTACATGCCCCCTGTATTAACCATAGTCAAACAGATACCGTTATTTATGGAAAGGAGCTGTATTTGGGTTTTATGTATTTACGTGATTTGGAGGAGCGCGTTATACAACGTATCGTAAAGGAACGCCATGCCCACGGTAGTTTTGCATCCTTAGAGGCGTTTATGGATAGGGTGGCAATTACTATAGAGCAATTGTCCATTTTAATTCGGATAGACGCCTTTCGTTTTACCGAGACCAATAAGCATGAGCTACTCTGGAAAGCCCATTTAATGCGTTCAAAGACCAAACGATTGGAGTATCCAAAATTGTTTCCTGCCAAGCGACAAAAATTTAAGATTCCCCAATTGCAAACCACTAGGCTAGAAACTGCTTTTGAGCAATGGGAGCTTTTGGGTTTTCCGCTTTGTAGTCCTTTTGAACTGTTGTTGGAACCTCCTGAGAATGAGAATGGGCAACGCCATTTATCAAAATACTTGAATAGGAATATTGCCATTTACGGCTATTTGGTAACGGTAAAGAATACCCGTACCCATACGGGAAAGGCGATGTATTTTGCCACGCTTTTGGACCAATATGGAGAAGTGTTCGATACGGTGCTTTTTCCGCCGGTTGCCGCTAAATATCCATTTAGGGGAAAGGGTATTTATTGTTTTTATGGTAAAGTGGTCAGCGAATTCGGGTTTTTGAGTATAGAGGTCAGTACCATGAAAAAAATGGCATATGTAGAAGATCCAAGGTATGCAGAGGTAAAGACCAGTAAGAAAAGAAGGGATGCAAGGGAAAGAGAGGTATAATACCAATTTCAATATAAAATAAGCCTTAAAACGCGTTCATTTTCCATCCAACTTTCTTGTTTGTTATTTCCGTAACTAAGGCTATGCAAATAACAAACGGCGGCGTAGGCCGAAAAAGCAACTTTGTTTTATTGGGCCCATTTTACATTAATATTGGTATAAGTAATAGGGTACGCTAAGTGTAGCGCATTAAAAAAGGCCCTTTCTTACGAAAAGGCCTTTTTACGAGAACACTATATGAAAATGAAAAAATTTACTTTCTTGATTATTACACTGTAAATGTAGGGTAGGACCCCCAGCATCAAAAACAAATGATGTGAAGTACGTAATTTCTGTGGTAAAGTATGTTAAGGGTGTAGACTAGCTGTTAGTTTTTGGCACTACCAAAGGGTATAATACCCAAGGCCTGCCCTTCCGGCAGGCGGGCTTGCCTTGAAATCAAAATCTTGTTTCTTGCAAACGCCTTGTGGGCTTGTCCCAAGATAGTTTACTTAAAAGCGGGATATCCCGTGATATCGGCCCCTGTGATCAATAGATGGATATCATGGGTGCCTTCATAGGTAATAACGCTCTCTAGGTTCATCATGTGGCGCATAATACTGTATTCTCCCGTGATGCCCATTCCGCCCAACACTTGGCGCGCTTCCCGGGCAATTTTAATGGCCATTTCTACATTGTTGCGCTTGGCCATGGAGATTTGCGCCGTAGTGGCCCTGCCTTCATTTTTAAGTTGCCCTAAACGAAAGGCCAATAACTGGGCTTTGGTGATCTCCGTAATCATTTCTGCCAATTTCTTTTGTTGCAATTGGGTAGCGGCTATGGGCTTGCCAAATTGCACACGTTCTTTGGCATATCGTAAGGCCGTATCATAACAGTCCATAGCGGCACCAATGGCGCCCCACGCTATGCCATAGCGTGCAGAATCCAAACAGCCTAACGGTGCTCCAAGCCCCGTTTTATTGGGCAATAGGTTTTCTTTGGGCACTTTTACATCATCAAAAATAAGTTCTCCGGTTGCCGACGCGCGTAGTGACCATTTGTTATGGGTTTCCGGAGTGGAAAAACCTTCCATACCCCGTTCCACGATAAGGCCATGGATACGCCCTTCTTCGTTTTTTGCCCAAACCACGGCAACGTCTGCAAAAGGGGAGTTGGATATCCAAAGCTTGGCTCCGTTCAATAGATAATGGTCGCCCATATCCTTGTATTTGGTTTCCATGCCACTTGGATTGGATCCGTGATTGGGTTCCGTCAACCCAAAACAGCCCATCCATTCCCCAGAGGCCAATTTGGGCAAGTATTTTTTACGTTGCGTTTCTGTGCCATAGGCAAAAATGGGATACATCACCAAGGACGACTGCACGGAAGCCGTAGAGCGTACTCCGCTATCCCCACGTTCAATTTCTTGCATGATAAGGCCATAGCTTATCTGGTCCAGGCCAGCACCGCCATATTCTTCTGGGATATATGGGCCAAAAGCCCCTATTTCTGCTAGACCACTTATGATTTGTTTGGGAAATTCCGCTTTTTGGGCATACTCCTCAATAATAGGGGAAATGTCTCTTTTTACCCATTGGCGGGCGGCATCGCGCACCAATTTATGTTCTTCAGAAAGTAGGTCGTCAAGCTGGTAATAATCGGGGGCTTCAAACAAATCTGGCTTCATGTAAACGAAATTTTATCAAAGGTAGGAATCAAACATAACAATGCATAGCCCCATTGTTACATTTTTAAATAGAACGCTTGGGTAAGTGCAACGTATTCTGGAGTATATTGATGACGTTCCGTTTCAATGGTCAGTTCCCCTTTTTTCAAAGCGGTTATTTTTTTGGAAAACTCCAATAGCACACGTTTAAAAGGAGATGCGGGATTTCCCCTCACCATTAGCATACGGTTAGGATATAAACCAACATGTTGAGCGTCGTTTATGGTTTCCTCCAAATAGGAATAGGGCAGCACAACCGTAAAACGTCCTTGACCGGAAAGTAGTTGGGAAACCCCATCCAAAAGTTGCGTTAGGGGGAGGGAACTGGATTGACGGGCCATATCCCTAGCATCGTTTCCAGAGGAAACCTCTTCTTTATAGAAAGGGGGATTACAAACAATGAGGTCGTATTTGTCCTCTATTTCCCCAACAAATTCCATAAAACTGGCATGATAACAAAAAAGTCGGTCTCCCCATGGGGATGTTTCAAAGTTTTGTACGCACTGTTCGTAGGCATTATCATCCAATTCTAGGGCATCTATGGTCTCGGCAAAAGAACGTTGGGCTAGTTGTAAAGCTATTAGTCCGGTTCCCGCACCAATGTCCAAAACGGAATTGGGTTGATGGGTCAAGCTTGTCCACGCACCCAGTAGCACCCCATCCGTTCCCACCTTCATGGCACAACGGTCTTGGTGTACCGTAAACTGCTTGAATTGGAAAGGGTTAGCGGAATTTATGGTCATGATAGGATGTTTTTTTCTGGATAAACCACCTTTTTTGGTTATAGAACGAATTTATTCTTTATTCTGATGGCCCTAAAATACTTTTATCCCAGAGAGCAATAAATATTTTTTAGAATCAAACCATTAAGGAAATAAAGAAACTTAAAATATAATATTTTAAACCTACTTACTAAACCTGTGCTATGTACTTCCCCAAAGTCCAAAACATGCTAGGAAACATACTGCCAACATCCGTAACACTATTTATGATAGCATGGGTGGTCGCTTCCTTTTCCTCCTTCGGACAGCAAGAATCACAATTTTCGCAATACACCTTTAATACGGTTGCCTTTAATCCTGCCTATACGGGTTCTAGGGAGCTTATCAGTATAGCCGCCCTACAACGTTCCCAATGGCTTGGGGTAGACGGCGCCCCAAGTACCCAAAACGTATCCATACACGCTCCGGTATGGAGAAGGGTCGCTTTGGGAATGACCATAGTAAATGACGTTATTGGCAACGGGACCATAAAGCAAACAGAGATTAAGGCCTTGGTGGCCTATACGGTACCTACTAGTGAAGAGGGCCGTTTGGCATTTGGTCTTAATTTAGGCGGTAACCTGAACAGTGTGGATTTTACCGCCCTAAGAATCAGCAATTCTGCGAACAATCCCGGGCTTAATTCCCCCCAAGGAACGTTTTCCCCAAATATTGGTGCAGGGGTGTATTATAGGGAACCTTCCTTTTATCTGGGGATTTCCAATCCAAATTTATTGAACAATACCCTGTATACGTTTAATCCAAATGCCATCAACGTACAAGAAGCGCAAACTTGGTATGGTATAGCGGGCTATGTACATCGGTTTTCGGATGACCTGCAATTTAAGCCCGCAACCTTGGTACAACTTACCTCTGGTGCACCGGTGCAAGTAGATCTGTCCGCAACGGTATTGTTGCAAGAAAAATTGCTTTTGGGTACCTCCTACAGGTTTGGGGCCGCAGTAAGTGTTTTAGGTGGCTACTATTTCTCCGACCAGTTGTTTGGCGGATTGGCCTATGACCAAGAATTGACCGATTTTGGAGGGCAGAGCCTTAGGGGCCGTACCGTAGAATTTCTGTTGCGGTATGAGTTTAAGGACAGAAACTGTAAGTGTTCTCCAAAACCTAGCCTGTACTAAAAAACAACCTAACCCAACTTAAAATACTAGTACCTATTTAACATTGGACCGTTATGCAAAGAATACTGACTACTTTTTTTATCGTTTTCATTTTGTTGTTGACATTGCCCACAACCGTTTTTGCCCAAGATATGGACGGTGATGGGATTGCCGATGCCGTGGATTTGGACAATGATAATGATGGAATCACTGATGTGGACGAAGGGCGTTGTGACCCGGACAATCCCCCGTTTACAATGAATTGGACAAGGGATAGGGGCGTGGGAACCGCTGTTTTGCCAGAAAATCTATTGATACGGTTAACGCGGGATGATAGACCGATTCTAGGTCTAGCAAATTTTAACAACCAAAATTTTTGGGCGGGATTGCCTGGTGGGGTCGAGGGGTTGCAGATTACACACCGACGGGAAGACCAATTGTTGGTAGAGTTTTTGGATGCCGATGAGTTTTTTAACAATGGTGTAGAAGTGCCTGTTTTTGTAGAAAATCCCTTTATCCACTTTGATCGTATAGGAACTGGGTTTGGTCTGCCACTAATAGATACAGAGACTTCCGTTATGATCAGTTTATTGGGTGGACTTACGTGGCAACGTCTATCGGGAACAATGGATTTTGCGGTTACAGATACTGAGATAATCGATGACGGCTTAGGTGGTCTCGTTGAACCAGGATGGATAGAAAACAGTACGGCAGGACGTTTAGACGGTACCGCTGCTGGTACGGTACGTATCAACGGATCGGTGTCCAGATTTATCTTGGATTTGTTCAGGCCTTTGGGGCCTAATTCCGTTAACGATTCGGTGATATACAATTTTTCCGCTTGTCGCGATAGGGATACTGACAATGATGGCACCCCAGATTATTTGGATACGGATAGTGATAATGATGGCTGCCCAGATGCCGTAGAGGGTAGTGGGGCTTTTACCCCAAGGGATTTGGACGGCAGCGACATGGTGTCCGGTAACGTAGACGGCAATGGGATACCCGTGAGTGCCAATGGCGGGCAAGGGGTAGGCAGTAGCACTAATCCCAACGTATCCCCAACAAACTGTATGGAAGTTTGCAACCTAGAAGATGCCAACCTTGATGTAATAGGCCTAGGTTGTAATGATGCCATGACGGATGCTGATGCTTCTGATGATTTCTACGAGTTTAGCATAAATCCAACAGGAATCAATTTATCCAACGCCTATAGAATTGCTATAGCCCCTACCGGCACCAATGGCAACCCACAGGTCACGGTGACCCCTAATGCGCAGGATTTTGCCTATATGACCCCAAGGATCTTTCAATTGAACAATATTGATGGTTTTCCGGGGACCTATGTCATTCGTATCACAGATGCAGATGATCCAGACTGTTTTTTGGATGTTCCAATTACCATGGCGGACAGCTGTTCCGATGCATGCAATTTGGAGAGTGCGGGATTAAATTCCATTGGATGTGATGATAATATGACGGATAGTGATCCTAGTGATGACTTTTTTCTGTTTGAACTGGCACCTACGGGAATGAACCTCATGGGCACTTACACTTTAAGTATAGAGAACAATCAAGGTAACCCGGCCTTGAACTTGGTAGGAGCCACCACGGGAACCTACGACATGGTTTCACCGCAGTTTAGGTTAGAGGGTATGACGGCCGTAGCCACAGATTACACGTTTAGGATTACCGATAATGCGGACCCCACCTGTTTCTTGGATTTTGAACTAAGGGACGTACTTTCTTGTTCCACTACCTGTGATATTGATGGTGCCGGACTGCAGACTACAGGTCTTGACGCCAACGGGAATTCCCTTGGCTGTAGGAATCAAGGAACACCTTCTGACGACGTGGACGATACCTTTGCCTTTTCTTTAGATCCCACTGGGAGCAACCTAGGTAGTGGGTATACTATAAGCGTGCAGAACGATCAGGGCAATATGGATTTGATGCCCGTTGGTAATACAGCAGGCATTTACGGTGCGCCTACCACCTTTGAGTTGGCGGGCATTACGGATACACCTACGATCTATACCATAAGGATTACGGATAATGGCGATGCTAGTTGTTTCATTAATATAGACCTAACCGATGTCGCCAGCTGTTCCATGGCATGCAACATCATTGATGGTGGGTTGAACCCAATTGGATGTAATGATGCCAATACGGATACAGATATAACAGATGACTTTTACAGATTCAGTTTAAACCCTACGGGGATGAACCTTATGGGCAATTATAGTGTAACCATTGCCATGAACGGTGTGAACAATAATAACAATCCAGGGGTTACCATTAATGCGGAAGTTCCCAACATTGTATACGGGTCTGATACCCCTTTTCGATTGGATGGGATAGCTGGATTCCCAGGCACGTATATTTTGACCATTATAGATGATGATGACCCCGCTTGCACCTTGGATGTGTCCATAATAAATGTGGCCACCTGTTCCCCGGTCTGCAACCTAACGGATGCGGGGGCGGACAACGTTGCCTGTGATGACATAGGGACACCTTCTGATTCCACGGATGATATTTTTAGGTTCACCTTGAACCCAA
>CALGQU010000143.1 GCA_937959125.1 uncultured Croceitalea sp. | reverse complement strand
ACTGCGGCAACTTTATACTTTTTTGATTTCCCTGGTCTTTATCGCATTGCAAATGTGGTTCAGCAAATGGTGGCTACAACGTTTTGCTTACGGACCGCTGGAATGGCTATGGCGCAGCCTGACTTTCTTTAAATTATATCCGTTACGCAAAAAAGTTAATGGTTAATGGTTAATGGTTAATGGTTAATGGTTAATGGTTAATGGTTAATGGTTAATGGTTAATGGTTAATGGTTAATGGTTAATGGTTAATGGTTAATGGAAGAAACAAAATCCGCAACCATTCAAAACGAATTCCTATTATTTCTTGTTTCTTGAATCTTTTATCTTGTTTCTCGAGTTTGACTCTTGGTTACTGACCCTAGAGCTTTAAACTTACCAATTACAACCCACTGATATAACTGCCGTATAGATCCTTAAAACGAACACCGTCGGACATGCGGTATTTGCTGAGTTTTTTATGGGCTACAAGGCCCCAAAGCACCAATTCCATTACAAAGTAGGATTCTTTCTTGTCCAAATCTGGCAAGTGGTCTTTGAGCAATTGCCGTAATGGGGCAATGGAATCCAGTTTTTCTTGATATACCGTATCGGAATCTTCATCAAACAGCTCAAATCCTTCTTGGTCAAAAAACCATGAAATTAGGTCATCATAGGGCGTCTCCGCATCCTTACGCTCCAACTTGTTAATTTTTGGAAATAAGGTTGGGAACAAAGTCTTTATGGCTTCTTCAATCAAGGTTTCCGCGACAAAACCGGAGCCTTCTTGCTCTCCTTCATACACCAATTCTATTTTGCCGGTTATCGCTGGGACAACACCCGTGAAATCGCTTAATCGCACCGCAGTTTCTCCCGCACCGGACTTCAATGCCCGTCGTTCCGCGGTACTCAATAAATTTTCAAAGGCGGTAATGCTCATACGCGCACTCACCCCACTTTTGGCATCTACATACTCGCTGTCCCGAGCTTCAAAACTTATTTGCTCCAATACATCCATGGCCATTTCTGGAACAAAAACGGTTTCTGCTTGTCTATCATCAAGTTGTGCTTCTTGCTTGGTGATTTTCTTGGCAATGGCAATATCTTCTGGGTAGTGGGTCAATATCTGGGATCCTATCCTATCTTTTAGCGGGGTTACGATACTTCCACGATTGGTATAATCTTCTGGGTTTGCCGTAAATAGAAACTGGACATCAAGATTCAACCGTAACTTAAAACCTCGTATCTGAATATCCCCTTCTTGCAGGATATTAAAGAGGGATACCTGAATACGGGCTTGTAGATCCGGCAATTCGTTAATGACAAATATGCAGCGGTTGGCCCTTGGTATCATTCCAAAATGGATGACCCGATCATCAGCATAGCTCAATTTTAGATTGGCCGCCTTTATGGGGTCTACATCGCCTATCAAGTCGGCCACCGTAACATCTGGAGTGGCCAGTTTTTCATAAAACCGCTCCTCCCTGTGTAACCATGTAATAGGAGTGTCGCCACCCTTTTCTTTGATAAGTTCTATCGCATATCTTGACAACGGCTTTAACGGGTCATCGTGAATCTCAGAACCGGCGATATATGGAACATACTCATCCAAGAGCTTTACCATAAGTCGGGCAAGCCTTGTTTTGGCCTGACCTCGTAGTCCTAACAAATTAATGTTGTGCCTGGATAATATAGCGCGTTCCAACTCCGGAATTACCGAGTGTTCATACCCCCATACCCCTTCAAAAACATTTGCGTTTTTCTTTATTTTTTCAATAAGATTGTCCCGTAGTTCGTCCTTAATGCTTTTGGATTGATAACCGGCTTTCTTAAGTTGACCTAAGGTCTTTATGTTTTGAATGTTCAAAATGTCAATCTTTTTTAATTCGTATTTGTAAACGTATCCTTATTTGATTCTTTTTCTTCTGTTATTCTCGTAATCCTCAAAAATCATTTCTCCCAGACCTTTTAAACCGGTATAGAAGGCCTTCCCTTTATTCGCCTGCGTAAACTCCCGGATAAACTTCATTAAGTACGGATCTTGTGCAATCATAAACGTAGTGATGGGGATATGCAATTTACGTGCTTGTGACGCCATGGCATAGCATTTCTCCACAATATAATCGTCCAAGCCTACACTATTTTTATAATAATCGCCATTGGGCAACCGCAAGCAACTGGGCTTTCCATCGGTAATCATAAAGATTTGCTTGTTGGTATTGCGTTTTCTGCGGAGCATATCCATGCCCAACTGTAATCCTGCAACGGTATTGGTATGGTAAGGTCCAACCTTCAAATAGGGCAATTCCTTAATGGAAATAGGCCATGCATCGTTCCCAAAAACCAAAATGTCCAAGGTGTCCTTGGGATATCTGGTGGTAATCAATTCCGCCAGGGCCATTGCCACTTTCTTTGCGGGGGTAATCCTATCTTCCCCATAAAGGATCATGCTATGGCTAATATCGATCATTAGGACCGTGCTCATCTGGGCTTTGTATTGGGTGTCTTCCACCACCAAATCCCCTTCATCCAACATAAAATTGCCTATGCCATGGTTGATTTGGGCATTTTTAAGGCTTTCCGTCATGGAAATCCTATCCAAGCCATCGCCATAGCGGTATTCCCTAAACTCTCCCGTATGCTCGTCCCCTCGACCGGATTTTCCCGTTTTGTGATTCCCGGAACCACTTCTTTTTATCTTACCGAATATTTGGTCCAAGGCCCTTTGGCGAATCATTCGCTCTAACTTCGCCGTGATGGATATGGAACTTTTTCCACCGCCTTCATCACCTTCCGTTCCATTTTCACCAGCCTGTCCGTCAACATCCTCAAATTCCTCCCGGATATACCCTTTTGTCTTTAGGTCTTCAATAAAATCATCAATGGTATAGTCGTCATCGGTAAGTTCGTATTCTTTATCCAGTTCGCGCAGCCAATCTATGGCCTCATCAAAATCCCCAGAAGTATGCGTAATAAGCTCTTGAAAAATCTCAAATAATTTTTCAAACGGGGACTGGTCCGGTGCTTGATACGGTGTAAAACGAAATCCTTTTCTAAGATTCATAGCCATTAGCTAAAATTAACACATTCTACTTTTAACATCATGGGTTTAAAGAAAACTTAACGCTTCTGTTTATGTTTGTTGGTATGGAAGCTAGATTATGCCGTGCGTTTTACCATACCCCTCCCCTATGGACCCATAATCAGTTTGGTATGGAACAGTTTGATTTTCCGCAGTTGGATTTGACCACGTTCGCCGCATCCCCCATTCCTGCAAAATTGCGCTTAGGTCATAAAATGGAACATGTCTTTGAACAGCTTATCGGGTTTTCCCATGATTGGAAGGTACTCGCTAAAAACCTATTGGTTGACGAAGGTAAAACGAGGGTCGGGGAATTGGATTTTATTCTTTTCAATACTACTGAACATAGGTGTTACCATATAGAATTGGCGTATAAATTTTACGTCGTTGACCCTACCATTTCAGAACCCATCCATAGGTTGATGGGGCCCAATAAAAGGGATATGTTCTTTACCAAATTGGATAAACTAAGGGAGAAGCAGTTTCCGTTACTGTCCCATGGAACCTTGGTCCCAAAACTGGAGGGTCTTGCGGTGGACAATAATGAGATTACGCAACAGCCTTGCTTTAAAGCGCAGCTTTTTTTGCCTTATGGAAACGCCCAAGTAGGTATACGTCCTTTAAACAAAAAATGTGTTGTAGGGCATTGGGTCCGTTTTGATGATTTTGATTCCATTGAATTTAAAGAATACGAGTATTACCTGCCTTACAAGCAAGAATGGGTGTTGCCACCAGAACAGGAACGGCCTTACCTTTCCCATTTTAAAACATTGCTCGAAGTAAATCTACGTATGCTAAAAGAAAATGCCCCTATGCTTTGGGTAAAGAAACCGAACGGCATTCTTGAAAAGCTATTTGTGGTTTGGTGGTAACCTAAAAAAGCCTTCTAAACACCCATGTATAGAAGGCCCTTTTAAATTCAACCCTATCTGGTTATCGTTTAAAAATATAGCGGGTAATAAAGATTCCATTAGAATCACCTTTGCCACCATCACTTTCCACCGCACTGGTTACGAAGGCCAACTCCCACCCTTCAGAAATCATGTCGTTTATTTTTGAAGTGATCAAGGCGTCATTGGCTGCAATATTTTGGAACCGAATACCACCTAAATTGAAGAAATTCAACAACTTTGTTTCCTCAAAATTCTTTACACGGATATCCTTTCTACTGGATTTGTTCCGCGTGTTGTCCTCCTCTGTCTGTACACTGGTATACTCCTTGTAATCTTTATCCTCTTGGGTACTAATAATCCGGGAACGCCCCAATCCACTGGTCACAATGGACTCTACACTTGTAATGACTTTGTATTCTTGTGCATGCACGCCTAACAGGGTTACCATCCCCAAAATTGCGGTTGTTACTACTTTTTTCATTGATATCATTTTGTTTGATACCCTTAAAGACAAAAGGCGTGCCAAAGGGTTGCATGGCTACTATATTTTTTAGGCTTTATATACATGCATTACCCCTATACTTGAACTTTTGCTGCCCAACATCTAAATTGGTTATGCAAATATGTCTTGATTAGAAAGGCCTGTTGGTATTGTTCAAAATCTCGAAAAGAATCCGAAGGAAAATTCAAAAGACCAAGGTACCGCAACTTATGTGAGAGCACACCGAAGCCGAAGTATTGTTATCAATATTCAATACCCTGTTGACAAACATTTGCAATCATTACAATAGAATTCAACACTTTTATTTCAAATAAACTTCTTTTCAATTAATTAAACTGCAAATAATTTCTATTTTAAATTACAAAATGTAAAGTTTTATTTACTTTTGTATAAATATAATAGAATATGAAAACACAAATATTACCCAACTGGTGTAAGAAACTTGGGTTAATCCTCTTTATCATTGCCTCTTTACTAAATGGCAGTTTAAACTTTATTAATAATTCTATTAATAAGTATGGAATATCAGGAATCAATTCTTCCCAATTAGGTGAGCAATCAAACAATGAAATATTTGGACTTCTTAATGCTATTAGCGGTGGAGCTTTAAGCTATGGAATTGATTTTATTGCAATAAGTGCGATACTAATTTATATGATTTCAAAAGAAAAAGTAGAAGATGATTATATTAATAAATTACGTCTAGAATCTTTTCAGCTTACTTTTATAATTGGATTAATAACTACCATTGTTATATATATCTTGGATAAGAACTTAAAACTGACTTTAGATTATTTTATATTTCCTTTACTATGGTCTTACATAATAATATTTTTTGTTAAAAGAAAAATGTACTTATGAAAAATCTTGTGAAAGTAGAAAGGGCTAGACACAGTTTAACACAAGCAGATTTAGCTAAAAAACTAAATGTTTCTCGACAAACTATTCATGCCATAGAAAATAATAAATTCAATCCCTCTGTCACATTAGCAATAAAAATGTCTCGCTTTTTTAAAGTTACAGTTGAATATTTATTTGAAATTGATGATTATTAAATTCAAATTTATTCTAAAAAAGGTTTGCCAAAAAAACCTATCAACAATGCAGAATTAAGGATTTACCCAGTAGTTTTTAGTAGGGTAATGTTTAAGATTTCGCTAGGTTCGTAGCGGTAAGCAAACGCTAGTTTGCTCACGTACTATTTATAGGTAAAGTGTTATTTACTGAAAGCTTGCCGAGCTAAAATCGATATCAAACTCAAAACACCATACGCTAAAACTGTTGATGTTATCCAGACTAGTGCCTTCTGGCAGGAAAACGGTAAAGGTTTCCCCTGTAAAACGACGGCCGTTAATAGGTTGACTTAAATTGAGCCCTGCTTCAAAGTTTCCGTTGTTTCCTCCGTAAATACTTACATTGGGTCCCGCGCCATTATAGAAAAAGTTGGAAAATTCAATCTCGCAGTCAGATAAAATGGTTACTGTACCACTTATGCCATAAATTCCACTTACGCGAAGTTCCCTGGATTGACCCACTAAAGCGTTTGTAGACCCACAACCCCTTGATTCTGGGGCAGCATTGGCCAAGGACACTTCATCTTCTTCACAACCAAAAAGACCAACGGTAGCAACCAAAAGGAAAAGAAAAAACTTTTTCATCAAAACAATTTTTAGCAATAATAGTTTGGGTAGTCGTAGGCTTGATCTATTCAATACATTTTAAATGTTAAATTTTGAGCAGAAAAAATTTGACGGTCATTAATGCCTGTTAACCAGGACATTTTCAATATCCTTAAGGGTAAATCCTTTGGCTTGCAATAAAATAAGGTAGTGAAACAGCAAATCCGCACTTTCATTTAAAAACAGTTCATCATTATCATCTTTGGCCTCGATAACCGTCTCCACAGCTTCCTCTCCTACTTTTTGGGCGATTTTATTGATCCCTTTTCGGAATAAAGAGGCTACATAGCTTTTTTCATCTTGCTTGTTTTCTTTTCTGGAGGTTATAATTCCTTCTAGATGAGACAAAAAACCAAAAGAGGAGGTGTTTTCTTCTCCCCAACAAGTATCGGAACCGGTATGGCAGGTTGGCCCTACCGGATTCGCCAAAACCAATAGCGTATCCTTATCGCAATCCACTTTGATATCCACAAGTTCTAGAACGTTACCGCTCTCCTCTCCCTTTGTCCATAAACGCTGTTTACTGCGGCTGTAAAACGTTACTTTTTTTGAATCCTTGGTTTTCTCCAAAGCCTCTTCATTCATATACCCCAACATCAAAACGTTCTTGGTTTTGGCATCTTGGACAATGGCAGGAACCAGTCCGTTGGTTTCTTTTTGAAAATCAATAGTCATAAGCGTATTGGAATTCCTTCCGATTTTAATTCTTGTTTCAGTTCTTTTATTTCAATTTCCTTAAAATGAAAAACGCTTGCCGCCAAGGCCGCATCTGCTTTTCCCTCTTTAAAAGTATCCGTAAAATGGTGTATGGCACCTGCTCCCCCGGATGCTATAATGGGTATGTTCAAGGTATTGGACAAGTGGGCCAAGGCTTCATTGGCAAAACCGTTTTTGGTACCGTCATGGTCCATACTGGTAAATAGAATTTCCCCGGCACCGCGCTCCTCCACTTCCTTGGCCCAAACGAACAGATCAAGTTCGGTAGGTACCTTTCCCCCTACCAAATGCACTTTCCACTTTCCATCTATTCTTTTGGCATCAATGGCCACAACAATGCACTGTGATCCAAATTTGGCCACCAAATCATTGATCAATTGCGGATTCTTCACCGCCGATGAATTGATGGATACCTTGTCCGCACCATTTTTAAGCAGGACATCCACATCCTCAACCGATGAAATTCCTCCGCCCACGGTAAAAGGAATATTTATTTTCTCGCCCACTTTATAGACAAGATCGGCCAAAGTTTTCCGTTTTTGCTCCGTAGCCGAAATATCAAGGAACACCAACTCATCTGCACCGGCTTTGCTGTACGCATCTGCCAATTCTACTGGGTCGCCAGCATCCCGTAAGTCCACAAAGTTCACGCCTTTTACCGTACGGCCGTCTTTGATATCCAAGCAAGGTATTATTCGTTTTGTTAACACAACTAAATTTAGATTTTAGAATTTAGAATTTAGAGTTAAATACTACTACTTCTCACTATTGAGCCTTTTGCGAACCGTATTGATTGAACTTACAGTAATAGCCAAGAGTTCATTTGCCTCATTCCATAATTTTTCAATATCATTCTTTGAGTTAACCCCAGATTTATCAAAAAGTTCAAGCCAGTACATAGATTCGTCAACTTCTTCTTCCACTATTTTTAATTTATGAATAAAATCTCGGTCCGACTTTGCCCTGCAAGCAGCCCGGTAATTTGCGCCTACGGAACTTGAGCTTCGAATAAGTTGTCGTACCCATGCATCAAACTCCCTGGATTTGGGGAACTCCTTGCATAGTAACCAACAGTCAAATGCAAAATCTTGTGTCCGTTTCTTTAAATCACTCATAATTCAAAATTCTACATTCATTGCTCTACATTCCAAATTCCCCATTTAAGCTATTTAAATCCATCCCATCATAAAAGCCTAGTTGCTCATCGCAAAGTAATTTTACCCAAAAAGCGATTTGTCCGGTATGATACGAAAAATGTTCTACCACATGGATTCCGTTCCCTATCCCGGAAAATTCAAATCCCTGCACTTGTTTCGTTTTTAACAATCGTTCTAAAGGGACACTTTCAAGACTATACTTTACTTCTTGGACGGTTCGTATTAATTGCTGTAGCAACACCGCTTTGGTGTATCCGCCTTGCGTGGAAAATTCCAAATCCCGTTGGCGGTGATCTTCAATTTCTTTTAGAGAGGTAATACCATACTGCGTCATATTCCCACAGAGGTGTAGGATCAAGTTGCCAATGCTGTTCAAGGATGCGTTGGGCCTCTGCCAAAACTGTTCTTCGGAAATCTTATCCAAGGAAATGGTAACCATACGCAAACTTTCATCTAAACGAAAGCAAGCATTTTTCACGAACTCTAAACGAAATTGTTCTACATCAGCCATTTTGCAAAATATAAGTTTCCAATTGTTTTAAAGGGATGCGGTTCTCGTAAATAGCTTTCCCAATGATTACCCCTTCACATCCAATTTGCTCTAACTTTGGTAGTTCCTCAAAAGTAGATATGCCCCCGCTGGCGATCAGATGGATGCCTATTTCCTTAAAATCCTCTGCCCCAGCTCCTGTAACTGCCGTTTTATGGATTTTTGTCTCCTTTAGAAGTTGGGCATACAATTCGAACGCCGGTCCGGCAAGCATGCCATCCTTAGAAATATCCGTGCAAATGACATAGTTAATCCCTTCTTTTTGAAATTTTTTGACAAAGGGTACCAATTTCTCGTCCGATTCTTCCAACCAGCCGGAAATGGCGATTTTTTCATCCTTAACATCGGCACCAAGAATAATTTTTTCACTGCCGTACTTTTTTAACCATCCTAAAAAAGTGGCTTCATCCTTAACTGCGATGCTCCCTCCGGTAATTTGATGGGCCCCGGACTCAAATGCTATTCGCAAATCCTCATCCGTTTTGAGTCCACCCCCAAAATCAATTTTTAAGTCGGTACCGGAAGCGATTCGCTCCAAAACCTTATGGTTTACAATATGCTTGGCCTTGGCACCGTCTAAATCTACTAAATGT
>CALGQU010000142.1 GCA_937959125.1 uncultured Croceitalea sp. | reverse complement strand
TGCCTTTGCGTATTTTAAGGAAAAAGGTATCTTCAATACTGAAATTGCCCAGAAATTTAAGGAACACGTGCTTTCTAAAGGCGGTACGGAAAACCCAATGGTCCTATACAAGCGTTTTAGGGGTCAAGAACCCAAGATCGAAGCCCTATTGGAACGGGCTGGGTTGCTGGAGTAATATAAAAACCGAAGTAGTTCTTTATAGTTTCATCCCAGCGCATAAAAAGCTCTTGGTATGCCTTGCTATGCGGATTTCAACTCAAAAGCTTTGGATACTATCTCATCACCTGTGTCAAATGACCTATTGGTAAAGCCATATTTTTTTCTCAACTTTAGGGCTGAAACTGTTAAGTTCAAAAATTTTGTTTAACTTTTGTTCTAATCTTTAAAACTCTTTTTGAGTTTTATCAAGGCGTATTTGTTCTGTTTAAAGCTATTTTTTGTTTTAGGAATTCTTTACCAAAAAGCACTAATTCCCCTTTAAACCCATTAAAAACATTGGTTTTTCTAAAAAAGTAACACTGTTAAGGTTACATTAAAAAAGTGCCATGTGAACAAATTGTGATATTTATTCTGGTAGTTTGTAATAACAAACTAGCCATTAAACAAAACCATGTTGGATTTAAAAGTAAATAACGCGACTATGTCAACGCATCAACTTAACCCAGATACCTGGGTAGACCAATATGCAGATTATCTCTTTAATTACGCCGTGGCCCGAGTGAGTGATGCGGAAATTGCAAAAGATTTAGTACAGGAGACTTTTTTTGCAGGGTTAAAATCCGCCAAAAATTACAAAGGGGATGCCGCAGAACGGACATGGCTCATTGCAATACTGAAACGTAAGGTCATCGATCATTACCGAAAGATAAACTCCAAAAAAGGCAAGGCAGAAGTCCGCATGGGATATACCAACACTTCCGAAGAGGAAGGGGATTGGTTGGAGGAACGCGTTGCCGACCCTTTTAATCGTGGAGGGGACGACTCCATAGAAAATAAAGAACTCGGCTTAGCCATACAGGATTGCCTCTCCAAGTTGCCTAAAAAACAATCCCTGGTCTTTAGTATGAAAACCATTCAAGGAATGACTACTGAAGATATTTGTAATGAGTTAGGGATTAATCCGTCTAATCTTTGGGTGATGATCCATAGGGCACGAACCACGCTCATGGGTTGTATGAATCAAACTTGGTTTTAGACGTATGAAAATATCTTGTGAAAAAGCAACTGAACTGTGTACGCGCAGTCAGTATGGTGAAGCCTCATGGTGGCAAACCCTAAAGTTAAAGTTGCATTTGTTCTACTGTAAAACTTGTTCCAAATTCTCTGCTAAAAACAGTAAGTTTACTTCGCTCTGCGAACATGCGAACATGCAGGTCATTTCAGAAAACGAGAAAGAAGCAATGAAAGAACGGTTGAAAAAGCAACTGTAATTTCCTTCATTGCCATTTTTGATTGGTTTTTTCTTTCAATCGTACTATCCCAATGATTATCGTTCGTTGATGCGGGTGCTGGCCAGTCTTTTTTAACCCAAGACCAACTAATAAAGTCCGTTTGGGACAAATAATCCAAGTACAGGTTCAATCGTTTTAGAAAGGTGACGCTCCCTTTTGTAGCAATATTCCCTTTGTAATCGTAAATAAACAAGGTTGAACTTAGATTGTACAAAAAAAGTACCACAGAAGGGCAACAGGCCCATCCCGGAATACCGGGAAATTAAGACCGTTTCTACTCACATTAATTTTCCGTGATTTTTACCTATCGCTCCGCTCCTCGGGCAATAAATCATTCTTGAACGGATTCTTAACAAATGGAAAGGTAAATTGCTTTAGAAAACCCTTGGGAAATTTGGCATCGACCAAACCAGTTCCACTGGGCCATTTGTCACCAGGCAAATAGTAGGTTCCAAAGAGCTTATCTATAAAGGGAAAGACTACAGCAAAGTTTTTACCATAATATTCCGGCTCCTTACAATGGTGCCAATGGTGGTATTGCGGCGTGGTAATAATATATTTTAGGAAGCCAAAATTGATACTGGTGTTCGCATGGATCAATACGGCATGGATAGCGATAAATACGATGTATACATTGAAGGTCAGGGTTGAAAAACCAAGCACATAAAGGGGTATATAGGACATGCTCCTGGTAAAGAAAATGTCTATAAAATGGGTGCGCGAGCCGGCCAACCAATCCATATTTTCCGTGGAATGGTGAATGCTATGGAAACGCCATAAAAAATAATGGGAATGGAAAATACGATGTGCCCAATATTGGAACAAATCGGTAACTACCAAAGCCAATAGCAGTTCGACTACAAAAGGTAAATCGTTCACCCAAGCATGGACGCCTTCTAAATTCATCCAACCAAAAAAGGTGACTGCGGGCTTTTTAGTCAGCACACCAAAGAGTTGGATAGCCAAATGGCTAATACCAAAATATATAAGGTCGGTACGCCATTCCTCGTGAAATTTGGTTTGTAATTTATTCTTTGGAAACGCCAATTCAATGGGTACAAAAATTAGGACCATAACCAAAAGATCCAACACCAACCAGTCCAATCCAAGGCTCCAGTTCATTTTTTCAACAGCCCTACCTTCTACATCCAAGCCCCCTAAGACAACGGCCAAGGTTCCCAAAGCCACCCCATAGACCGCCAGCTTCTTGTTCTTTGCCAGCAACATACTCACCAAAGCAAAGAGAAAGGTGGCAATAATACCACCCAGCATTAGGGTCTCTACCATGGCAGGCGTGTATACTTCCCTGAACTCTGGGGTAGTCAATTGCTCTGGGAACTTAAAACATAGGATTCCCGCCAAAGAGAGCGCCCCCAGAAAAATGGATAAGGACCCGCTGATCTTGCCTTCACCTACACGCATTCGTTTACTTGTATGTTCCATAATTTAAATGTCTTGGGGTTTTAGTGGTCCTAAATAAACGAAACAAAGCCACCACTAATTGTTGACCGTTCATTATTTATTGATATTGACCATCATAATGCCATTCTTCTCCACTCTTTTAATCCAATAGATTCGTGTACCATCCCAGAAAAAACCTAAGTAGGATATCTCTTTTACAAGATATTTCAATTTTAATACAAGGGATACCCTGTTTTCAGTTAAAAACATAATACCCCCTACCTAACCAAACCTTCTATTGTTCCTCTATAAAAATAACGGTATTCCAATTATGGGATATTACAGGGAACTTTGGACTAAAAAGAACAGCAACATATAAAGCAATGGAAGCCCTTCCACCCAAAACGAGGAAAAATAACGGCTTTGTTCTTCTGAGGTGATCATCAAGATAAAAACGAGAATACCACATACTACAACTTGCACTGCAATTATGGAAAACCGCACTTCTCCATTAAAAAATGGAAGTACCATAAATAACAGGAGCAGGACATATCCTATTTTTTTAGTTTTGGACACCCCTATTCGCTGTGGCAAGGTCCTTAATTCTGGCCCATCCAAACGCATATCCCTAATTTCAAAAGGGAGCAACAAAACAAGAACCAATATAAAGCGCTGGATCAATGCAATCGTTACTGGCCAGGTAAACCCCAAGTCATTGTCCAAGACAGGCAACAATACCGTACATCCCGTCCATACCAATGCCACCAGGTAGGTCTTAAGCCCAGCTAGATTTCTTAGGTTTTTAGCATGGGGAAGCAATGGTATGGCATAAAAAACCGAAACACCCAGTAACACCAAGATGGCAAATACCAAGGTATTTGATAGGCCAAAAAAGAAATACCCCCCCAATCCAAAGCAAACAAAACTAAAACCTTGTATCAATTTGTGATATGGGTTTGACACCATAAGGTACTTTTTGGCCTCCACCCCAAATTTTATAAAATTGTAGCAGACAATGGTCCCAAAAAAAAGAAAGCCAGCCAAACTCCAATTTGTTGAAACTTTTAGCATTTCAACACTGATAAAATAAAAAGACACCACTGCAAAAGCCACATGGATACTGGCATCCAAATAAAAATTAAAAACTTGTTTTAACCAAGGCATTAAACAAAATTAGACAAACTAACAATACCGCTGATTTATGGTTAAAAACTTTGGGGCCGAGGGGTTTGGAAATCAGCGTTTTCATGGAATTAATGCCTAATTTTGTGGACTTTATTGGATAAAATAATGAATACAGATTTATTTGCTTTACGCCATATTGGTGTTCAAGGGAAAGATATAGAAAAGATGTGCGAAACTATTGGTGTCCCCAATCTGGATGCACTAATGGAAGAAACCATTCCCCATGACATTCGTTTAAAGGAAAAACTAAACTTACCTGAGGGTATTAGTGAAAACGAGTTCTTGAACCTGCTCCAAAACTTATCCAACAAAAACCGCGTTTTTAAATCGTACATCGGATTGGGATATCATGAAAGTTTGACCCCTTCCGTCATCAAAAGAAATATTCTGGAAAACCCGGGCTGGTATACCGCTTACACGCCTTACCAAGCAGAAATTGCCCAAGGCAGGTTGGAAGCTTTGCTCAATTTCCAGACCATGGTCTGTGATTTAACGGCCATGCCCTTGGCCAATGCTTCTTTATTGGATGAGAGCACTGCCGCTGCAGAAGCCATGACCATGCTTTTTGACGTTAGGTCAAGGCAACAAAAGAAAGCAGGGGTTTTAAAATTCTTTGTATCCGAAGAAATTTTACCACAAACCCTAAGCTTATTGCAAACAAGAGCAACCCCACTTGGCATAGAATTGGTTATTGGCAACCATGAAGAATTTGATTTTTCCAATGGTTTTTACGGCGCCATGCTACAATATCCCGGAAAACATGGACAAGTGAACGACTATGCCAGTTTTGTTGAAAAAGCCAAAGAAAACGAAATAAAAGTAGCGGTCGCCGCAGACATTCTAAGTTTGGTGCTGTTGACACCTCCGGGGGAATGGGGCGTAGACGTTGTCGTTGGCACTACGCAACGTTTTGGCATTCCTTTAGGATACGGTGGGCCCCATGCGGCATTTTTTGCCACCAAAGAAGATTACAAACGTAATATTCCCGGACGTATCATTGGAATGACCAAGGATACGGATGGCAATCCCGCCCTACGTATGGCCTTACAAACTAGGGAACAACACATTAAAAGGGACAAAGCCACATCCAATATCTGTACGGCTCAGGTACTATTGGCCGTAATGGCCGGCATGTATGCCGTGTATCATGGTCCTAAAGGTTTACAATACATTGCCAACAAAATCCATAACCACACCAAAAAAGTAGCAAAACGACTGGTAGACCTTGGGTTTGAGCAGACCAATTCCCATTATTTTGATACGTTGGAAGTAAAAGTTGGGACCATAAATTCCCTAAGGACCATTTCTGAATCCAAGGGTATCAACTTTAATTATATTGATGATGAGACCATCTCCATTTCCCTAAACGAAGCGTTTACGGAGAAGGACATCAAACCGCTCATTGCCTGTTTTAGCGACTCACAACGTATTGATGGGGACAATGATAATGAGGTATTCCAAAATGTGATTCCAGAAAGCTTAAGAAGAACCACCTCTTTCTTGCAACAGCCTGTATTCAACTCCTATCATTCAGAAACGGAATTGATGCGCTATATAAAAAAATTGGAGCGCAAGGATTTAGCACTTAACCATTCCATGATTTCCTTGGGCAGTTGTACCATGAAATTGAACGCAGCCTCAGAGATGTTGCCCTTGAGTTGGGCAAATTGGGGCAATATCCATCCTTTTGTTCCTCTAAATCAAGCCGAGGGTTACCAATTGGTTTTAAAGGAACTGGAAGAGCAGTTGAATGTAATTACCGGTTTTGCCGCTACCTCCCTACAACCCAATTCTGGGGCGCAAGGGGAATATGCCGGCTTAATGACCATAAGAGCCTATCACAAGTCCCGTGGGGACGGCCAAAGAAACATCTGTATTATTCCGGCTTCTGCCCATGGTACCAATCCGGCTTCGGCGGTTATGGCGGGTATGAAGGTGGTCGTGACAAAAACGGACGAAAAAGGAAATATCGATGTCATCGATTTGGAAGAAAAGGTGAAGCTACATTCTGAAAATCTAGCGGCATTAATGGTTACCTACCCTTCCACCCATGGTGTTTTTGAATCTTCCATAAAATACATTACCGCACTTGTCCATGACCATGGCGGGCAGGTTTATATGGATGGTGCCAATATGAACGCCCAAGTGGGGTTAACCAACCCGGCCACCATTGGTGCCGATGTTTGTCACCTGAATTTGCACAAAACCTTTGCCATACCCCATGGTGGTGGTGGCCCAGGTGTTGGGCCTATTTGCGTTGCGGAACAGCTAAAACCCTTCCTCCCTTCCAATCCATTGGTAGAAACGGGTGGTGAGTTGGCCATAACGGCCATTTCCGGGGCACCGTGGGGTAGTGCGCTTGCCTGTTTAATTTCCTATGGATATATCAAAATGTTGGGAGCTGATGGTGTTACCAATGCTACCAAAATCGCCATTTTAAACGCCAACTATATCAAAGAACGGCTTAGCAGTGGCTATGTGATGTTATATACTGGGGAAAATGGGAGGGCGGCACATGAAATGATCATCGACTGCAGACCCTTTAAAGCGAACGGCATTGAGGTAACGGATATTGCAAAACGATTGATGGACTATGGCTTTCACGCCCCTACGGTATCTTTCCCAGTAGCGGGAACCATGATGATCGAGCCTACGGAAAGCGAAGGCCTTGCCGAACTGGATAGGTTTTGTGAAGCCATGTTGGCCATACGGCAAGAAATTGAGGAAGCTCGTGCCGATGAACCGGATAACGTATTAAAAAATGCCCCACACACCTTGGCCATGGCGACGGCCAATGGATGGCACTTTCCCTACACTAGGGAAAAAGCGCTGTATCCGTTGGATTTTGTAGCTGAAAACAAATTTTGGCCTACGGTACGTAGAACGGATGAAGCTTTTGGGGATCGTAATTTAATATGCACCTGCACCCCGATAGAGGCCTATGTAGAAGCGTAGCCAATATGCTGAATTACAGGTTTTTATGAATTTAATTTAAACCTGATGACTTTGGGCAACCCCTTCTGATCGGAATTCAAAAGGGTTGGCTATCGTAGTTGATATTATGCATGCATAGTAACGTGCAATTCTTTCACTAACTTGCTGTATACTAGCGTACACTAACTAAACTAGCACATGAAAATAGGAATTACGGGAACCGGTAGCTATCTCCCCGAAAATATCGTAAAAAACCAGGATTTTTTAGGGAAAAGCTTTTTAAACACAGATGGGAGCTCCTTTGAACATTCCAACGAAGTCATTATAGAAAAGTTCAAGGCAATCACCGGTATTATGGAACGGCGCTACGCCAAACCGGAACTAAAGACTTCCGATCTTGGGTTTTTGGCTGCGGAACGGGCCATTGCAGATGCCAACATCAACAAAGAAGAGCTCGATTATATCATTTTTGCGCATAATTTTGGCGATGTGGAGCATGGTACCATCCAAGGGGACACCCTTCCGTCCCTGGCCACACGTGTAAAACATTTGTTACAGATAAAAAATACGTCCTGCATTGCCTACGACATGCTTTTTGGGTGCCCGGGTTGGATAGAAAGCGTTATTCAAGCTACTGCTTTTATGAAGAGCGGAATGGCAAAAAAATGTTTGGTTATCGGAGGGGAAACGCTATCAAGGGTTATTGATCCGCATGACAGGGACAGTATGATATTTTCTGATGGGGCCGGTGCCTGCATCATGGAAATAGATAAGGAAGGGACTGGGCAAATTCTTGCCCATGCCACGGAAACCCATGCCAATGGGGAAGCCTATTACCTTTATTTTGATGAAACCAACGATGCAGACTGCAAAGAAGACACCCGCTACATTAAGATGGATGGTAGAAAAATCTATGAATTCGCATGCACCCATGTACCCAATGCCATGAAAAGTTGTTTGGACAAGGCAGGGGTAAGTATTGATAAGGTGAAAAAAATCATTATCCATCAGGCGAACGAAAAAATGGACGAAGCTATCATTAAACGCCTATACAGACTTTATAATGCCACTGTACCAGAAAATGTGATGCCCATGATCATACAAGAAATGGGGAATAACTCCGTAGCCACCGTACCTATTTTATACGATCGTATTAGAAAAGGAGAGGTAGAAGGCCATGAACTGCAGCGGGGTGATGTGGTGCTCTTTGCAAGTGTGGGTGCGGGCATGAATATCAATGCCATTGCCTATACCTATTAATTTTTCTTTCTTGAGAATGGGATAGTACAATCACTTTTGGAAGTAGTTGAATGCATCATTTTTTGCGGTTTTACAAAAATGACCTTAAAAATTATTTGGAAGTCATTTACTGAAAATTGTTCTTTGCAATGAACTCATTTAGACTTTTGGGGTTTAGGCGAAAATTAGAGGTTTTTAGTGCTGTTGACGGCTTTTTTGAGTTGCATAGCCGAGCTATGGAACGAAAAACAGATAAAGACAGCGCTGAAAAGAATGATTTTCAGCAAATTTGAAAAGTTTTAATGAGTTCACTATGTACGAAGGTAAATATCCACATAAGCGTTATCGCATTACGCTCAATTTTTTAAAAAAACATATCTCCAAAACCGAAAAACTTTTGGATTTGGGGGTGGAAAATCCGTTTTCGGAAATTATGAAAACCGCAGGGTACGCCGTGGAGAACACGGGTGGTGAAGATTTGGATTTGGAATTTGGCACCGTTCAAAATTCCAATGCCACCGTCATCACCGCTTTTGAAATCTTTGAGCACCTTGTAGCCCCATTCAACGTTTTACAAGAAATAAAGGCGGACAAGCTGGTCGCCAGCATTCCCATGCGCTTGTGGTTCTCTTCTGCCTACCGCAGTAAAACGGACCCTTGGGACAGACACTACCACGAATTTGAGGATTGGCAGTTCGATTGGCTTTTGGAGAAAGCGGGATGGAAAATTGTTGCAACCACCAAATGGACCAACCCCACCAAAAAAATTGGAATTAGGCCCCTGTTACGTTATTTCACCAATAGGTATTATTTGGTTTACGCGGAAAGAACGTAATTTTATGAAATGCGAATAAGCATTATCATTCCGGCCCACAATGAGGAACGCCATTTAAAGGCATGCTTGGCATCCTTTGTGACCCAAACCCATTCCCCTGGACAACTCCTTGTGGTAGACGATAATTCTACCGATGCTACGTACAACATTGCGTCCCAATTTGCCCAAGATTTTCCTTGGATACGAGTAGTACAACGCACCAGTAACAATAAACATTCGCCAGGCAAAAAGGTTATTGATACCTTCAATTACGGGCTTCAGTTTGTTGATGATTACGACCTATTGGGAAAATTCGATGCCGATATTATTTTGCCTCCAACCTATTTTGAAAAAGTTTTGGCCCATTTTCAAAGCAACTGGAAACTGGGCATGTGCAGTGGGCTGCTTTATATCCAAAAAGGAAATGATTGGAGCTACGAAAACATTGCGGACAAAAACCATATTCGCGGTCCCATAAAACTATATCTGAAGGCCTGTTTTGATAAGATAAAAGGCCTGCGCCCAGCTACGGGATGGGATACCGTAGATGTCCTTTTGGCAAAATACCATGGTTTTGAAACCCAGACCGACCCCACCTTAAAAGTAAAACACTTACGACCTACTGGACATGGGTATAGTACCAAAAATTACAAAGCCAAAGGTGTGGCCCTGTATCAAATGCGCTATGGGATAGTATTGGCAAAAATAGCTTTGTTGAAAATGGCATGGCAGGCCAAGAGTCCCCTACTCTATATTCAAGGTATATTTGGTTTTTTAAGGGCTTGGATACAAGGGAAACCGCCATTGGTAAACAAAGTAGAAGGTGCCTTTATACGCCAACTGCGTTGGAAGGGGGTACAAAAGAAACTCTTATAGCTTTGGCAGGTAACTAATTTGTTGCATTACCCAGGTTGACATCTTTTCTCAACAGGATATCTTCAAAATCCGCGAATTGTCTAAAATCATCTGCGGATGGGTGATTTTCAAAAGGTCCAAAATGATGTACTTTCTTATCGTTGCGCCAAACCAATACATAAGAAACCCCGGAGTTTTTAATTGCAGGATATAAAGTATTGGTCCACCAATTATCCTGTACTACGTTTTCCAAACCAGTTTCTGTAAAAGCATATAACTTACTTCTTTCTTCCCCTAATTGTTGTATTACCTCCAAACCTGTTTGAACATTGAAATTATAGCCATTGTTTAAAAAGTCATAAATATCAGCCCCATAAATATCTACCCATTCATCACCTGGGTAAAATTCTAGGTATTCATCAAGGGTTAAAGCGGTATCGGGTGAATAACAATACAAAAGATTATGCACGCCCCGCTCAGTAAGTTGAGTAACCGTTTGCCTAAAAAGCGCTTTGTAATCTTCGGTTGTATGGGCACCGGTGTCTCCCCACCAAAACCAACTACCGTTCATTTCATGCCATGGTCTAAACACCACTGGAACGGGGTTCCCTTGTTCATCAACCAAACTAGTAAAGAAGGAAGCCAACACATCCATATACGCTACAAATTTTTGATGTTGGTCGCCCCCTGGCAGTATTTGGGCTACAGCAGGCGTGGTATCCCAAGGCAAATTTCCGGTTATGGGATTGTCAACATGCCAACTTAGGGTAACAATGCTTCCTTCTGCATGTGCTTCTTGAATTAGTAGACGCATAAGATCAAAGGAGACGGAATCAATGTTTCTTGAGTCTCCAGATTCAATATTCCCCAAATCAAACCCAAGTACCGCAGGATAATCTCCAATAACGCGTAAAACATCACTATCACTGGGAAAACCTAAATGCTCTTGCCAATTATAGCCATAGGCGGTACCGTCTTGGTGCCCAAAAGCGATTCCTTTTGTACTAATTTCTTGTAATCTTTGGTAAAGTAATACAACAGATCGATCTGCATTGGCATCGGCCAGGAATAGATTGGTTTCTGCAGAATCATCATCTTCCGGGGAAGTATCATCATTGGAAATAGGTTCTGGTTGTCCTTCTTCAAATTCCAAAAGTCCACTATCCGTGCTACAAGCGGTAAGCCAAATTAAAGTACAAAAAAACAGAAATGGAATTTTACATGCTCTCATGGAAAATGGATTTAAAAAATTAAACCTATGGGTTTATCTTAAAGCTCTCTAATTGATCGTTATTGTTTGCTATAAGAACGATACTTTCCCCTTGGCTTTTTATTATTTTGAGTTTTTTTACGTCATTGCGCAAAAGCAAACCTGTTTGGTTATAGGATAGAGGGGTAAAATCACCTTTCCCATTTCCTTTTAATAACAAGCCTATTCCGGCATCATTCCTGGTAGTTTCTACTTCTGAGGCATATAGGTTACCGGCAACAAGGGCATCCAAATTACCATCCCTATCGATATCGTCTATTAGGATATCATTTATTGAAGATATTTGGGCCTGCACGGGCAAGGGTGTAAGTTTAAAGCTTCCATTTCCCAAATTTTCAATATAAGAGGATGCAAAATTTTTGGCATCCAAGGTCAGGGCGTTTTTTAAGTTTTTTTCCCCATAAACATCAATTAATGTAGCATTCCCAAAGGCCTCATAGCTTTTAAACTTATCTTTTAGACCGGGCATTTGTTGAGAACTACACTGAAGTCCACGAACAGGGTATAGTTCTCCTTGATTGAAATAACCCAGAACAATATCATGATTTCCATTCCCATCCAAATCGCCCGCATGTATTTTAAATGGTTTATCGTTACTGGCTTTATATTTATAGTTTTTACCCAAGTTTCCAAGGATATAGTCTTGGTCGCCATCCTTATCAAAATCTGCTTGTGCCACACTAAACCACCATCCTTTGTCATCTGCAAGGCTTGTATTGGAGGTTATATTCTTGAATACTCCTTGTTCATTCTTAAAAAAGGTTGGGGCCATCCACTCTCCAACAGCAATAAGATCAACTGCCCCATCATTGTTGAAATCGCTCCAAAGGGCATCTGTTATCATACCTATTTCAGCTAGTTCTTTTGCAATACTAAGTGTCACATCCTTATAAACGGGCATCCCATCTTTATTCCCTTTGTTTTCCAGAATATAGCTCCGACCCGCAATGGGGTATTTTTGTGCCTTTACCCTACCGCCAACAAAAAGGTCCAAATCCCCATCATTATCATAATCAAACGGACGAACACATGAACCCACCGTATACATTTTAGGCAATTCCACTTTTTGAAAGGTTTTTTCGCCATTGATGTACAACCTATCTTGATAAAAAGAAGAGCCATCTTTTTTTTCATTGCCGCCACTGACCACATAGAGATCCAATCTACCATCTTGGTTGGCATCAAAAATTTCTGCCGCTACATCTTCAAAAAGTGCATCTTCCCGTAAAATTTCCGGTGTTATAGGAGTAAAGTTTCCATTTTTGCGCTGCATGTAAAAGTGCCCTGTATGACCCGCAGAACCTCCGACATAAAAATCCTCCAAACCGTCTTTATTAACATCTCCAACAGCAAGGGACGGGCCAAAATTTGACATTTTATGGGGCAACAATACTTCATTCAAAAAATCATCATACTCGTTTTCCTTATGCCTAAAATCCAAACCTCTTTTCCCTGATAAGTTTGTGAAAAATTGCTTTCCAAACACTTCTTTTTCAGTGTTAGCCGGAAACTTTGCTTCTTCTTCTTTTAATAAAATTCTTTGATCCGCATTGATATCCTTAAGTAACTGGATTTTACCGGATGGCCATGTGACCGTTAACTCATCAACGATGCGTTCTTTACCGAGACCAAAATGTACTAGGGACGGCATAGAGGATAAATATCCCCTACTTACCGATAGTTCTTGGAACTGTTCTTTTTTTCCAATCCTTATTTTTACTTTAGCCCCTATTCCAAACACATTGCTTTCCTTTCCTTTAAAAGCTACTTGCAGAAAATAATTAGGCCCTAAATCATTTGCCCTGTTTTTAAATACCGAAGCTTTGTCATTAATATTATTTAGCACGTAGTCCAAATCCCCATCGTTATCCAAATCCGCATAAACTGCTCCATTGGAGAACCCGGTATAATCCACGCCCCATTCTTTTGCCTTGTTTTTAAAACTGCGCCCTTCTTGGTTTTGAAAGGCATAATTTGTTGTCCCCTCAGAATCGAGAAGGTTAATCTGTTCCAACAAATTTAATGGCCTGCCCGCATTTTTATTTTTTAATCTAAAATCATTGTTGCGCAATCTAAGGTATCCATTTGTTACAAAGAGGTCCTTCCAACTATCATTATTAAAATCAGCAAAGAGCACGCTCCAACTCCAGTCTGTAAAAGCCACATTGGATAGCTGGGCCACTTCACTAAAAACGGGTATTCCATTAACATCATTCCCCTGGTTTAGCTGTAGGGTATTGTGCATATATTGATAATGATATCCTTTGTCTACATGATCCCAAAAAAGTGCTGGGTTCATGCTGGCCATATTTAATTTTTTTCGGCGGTTATCCTCTGCCGTCATGTCGGCCACCATAATATCCGGCAACAGATCATTATTGAAATCTGCTATGTCCGACCCCATAGCGAATTGTGAAATGTGTTTTGTCGCTTTTTTTATAACTCTGTTAAAGCCTCCTTTTTGGTTGTTAAGAAATAGCAGGTCTGGTTCATCATAATCGTTAGTAACGTATATATCTGGCCATCCATCTAAATTAACGTCGGCACTTGTCACACTTAAGCCAAAAGCATAATACGGTTTAACCCCAACTTTTTCACTTACGTTTTTAAAGAATTTTCCATTGATATTTTCATAAAACTGGTCGGATATCTCTTTAGGCTTTCCTTTTCTAGCTCTTTGCTGTATTTCCAAAGACTCCCTTCTAAGCGGGCTGTGGTTAACCACATAGAGATCTAAGTCCCCATCTTTGTCAAAATCCAGAAATGTAGCATGTGTTGAAAACCCATTGTCGTTGACTCCATATTTTGCACCTACTTCTGTAAATGTCCCTGTTCCGGAATTGAGGTATAGTTTATTACTTCTATCACCAAACAATTGAGAATTACAAACATAGAGGTCCAAATACCCATCGTTGTTCACATCTGCAAATGTGGCCCCGGTATACCAAGAACCGTCGTCTTGTATATATGCCGAATCCGTAATGTCTTCAAACTCAAAATTACCTTTGTTCTTATATAATTTATTTTCCACCTGGTTTCCGGTGAAAAAGAGATCTTGCAAACCGTCATTATCAATATCCCCCACGGCAACACCACCCCCATTATAAAAGTATTCATAAGTAAGTATGTTATGCTCTTCACTTTCCGTAATCGTGTTCGCAAAATCTATTGAAGAATGTTCCGCTTCAACGGCAATAAACAGCTTTTCTTTGTTAGCCGCCAACTTATCCGCCTTAACCGGAATCATCTTTTCATTATTGCATCCAATAATTAAGATAGAAAGTAAAACCCCTATTGAAAACTTGGTACGATAAATTCCCATGATAAAAAAATACTATACATTAAACCGTTCATCAGTACATCATTGCGGAATGATGCTTTGCCCGTAGTAGTAATTTGGTAGGTTGAATTTAGTTTATTGTAACTTAAAAAGCCACAATATTATAGCAAATTTGTGGCTTTCTCTTCTATGTCTACATGGCATAGCATAAACATACTAACTAAACTTAAGTAAAAGTACGTCATGAGTCCGGAACAGAGCGGTTGTATT
>CALGQU010000141.1 GCA_937959125.1 uncultured Croceitalea sp. | reverse complement strand
CGGGCTACGGAACGAATATCGGATTGGCTCGTATTCACGACCGTAGATTTGCGATAGCCACCAGAATCGGGAAGTTTCCTCTGGTTATCCGCCGTCATTAGATAGTGAAGCCTATCAATATGGGCCTTCTGTAAATTTCTTCGATACGTATCTATGCTTTTCCCGGAACGCGTTTCTGACCAAATGCCTTTTCGTAAATCGGACATCATATCCACCAAACGGTAGGCATCGCTCCCGTTCAAGGTTTCGTTTTCTATCATACGGGCCATTTTTCCTAAATGCAATACCGTATTTAGGGTACGTTCTTGCATGGCACGTACCCGTTCCACGGAACCGGAATACTGTACCTTATTAAAAATGTCGTTATCCAACAACCATTCCGGCGTGGTAAAAAGCTCATCCTGTAAAAATTGCAAACAGTTTTTCTGATGTGTTTTGGATACATGGGTATACACGGCACCTTCTTGATCGGCCGTCTTATAATATTCATAAACCCCGCCAATATTATTGGATACATGGCCCATATACCGTCTAAATTGGGCTACGACTTGCCCGTACATGGTTTCTAGGTTGTCATAGTCTTCCCCATCCTCAGTAGTCCATTCCATAAGTTTGGGTACAATACGCTTTAGGTTGGCTATCCCATAGGTACTTGCTTTAATGGCATCATCCCCCAAATCCTCGGTTTGCGAACTGGGATCATGGATATCCCCCACCTGCTGGTGGCCAAAGCGGTACATGGGGTCGTCCCCATGGTCCGTTATCCATTTGTTCAAGATATCCTTTTCGTCCTCGGCAGAGGTATCCAATATGGGACGGTAGCCCCAATTGATGGCATGTTTGTCATAAACCCCAATATTGGGCATTAGGGCAACACCCTCATCCCCAGGTTGGGCCACATAATTAAAACGGGCGTAATCCATAATGGACGGTGCCGTGCCATATTTTTGGGTAAAGGATTTGGAACGCAGCGAATCTACGGGAAACGCAACACTGCTTCCCATATTATGGGGCAATCCCATGGTATGGCCTACCTCATGCGCAGAGACAAAGCGAATAAGGCGCCCCATGATCTCATCTTTGAACTCCGTGCCCTGCGCATCTGGGTTGATGGCCGCCGTTTGCACAAAGAACCAATTTCTAAGCAAGGTCATTACATTATGGTACCAATTGATGTCGGATTCTAAAATTTCACCACTACGCGGGTCACTTACATGGGGCCCATTGGCATTGGGTATGGGTGAGGCCAAATACCGCACCACGGAATACCGCACATCCTCTGGGGACCATTCTGGGTCTTCTTCTGGGGTAGGAGGGTCTTTGGCAATAATGGCATTTTTAAAACCGGCGGCTTCAAAGGCAACTTGCCAATCCTCTATGCCTTGTTTTATAAAAGGGGCCCATTGTTTGGGTGTGGCCCTATCTATATAATACACGATCTGTTTTTTGGGTTCTACCAATTCCCCCGCCTTGAATTTTGCTAAATCCCCGTCTTTGACCTCCAAACGCCAACGGTCCAAATAGGTAATGCGTTTGCTTTCTTGGGCATCCAATCCATAGTCTACTTGGCTGCGGGCAAACCACCCCACACGCTCATCAAAATACCTGCGCTTCATGGGTTCTTTGGGCAATAATATCATAGAATTGTTGATTTCTATGGAAATCGACCCTAAACTTTGGTTGCTAGGTGATTCTTTGGCGGCATACGTTTTTACATGGCGTGCCTCTATATTTAGGGGATAACTTTTTATGGTTTCAATATAGCTTCTATCCCCGTCCATTCTACTTACCTTATACCGTTTACGGTAGAAATCTGGCATACCCAAGGCGTTGACGTCTTTGGTGAAGAGCGGATCTACTTCGATTACCGTTGTTGTGTTAAGCGAATCCTTTTCATTTTTTGCTTTGATATCAAAGGCAAACAAGACAGGTTCAAAATTGGAATTGACGACTGCCTCATGTATAGGCAGGGAATCTGCGGCAAAATTGCCGTAGGAAACTACCCGTAGCAGCACTTTCTTTGGCTTTTTCTCCCAGCGCAAAACTTGCGTATTGATTTTTCCGCCCCCAAAACCAATACCCGTTGCTGTTTTAGAGATACGACTTACCATTAACATCTCCCTATTGAACAAAGAATCTGGAATTTCGTAGAAATGTTTGTCGTTCACTTGATGCACATGGAATAGCCCTTCGTCCGTTTTTGCACCCTTGGTAATTACCTTTTCATACGGTTGGATATCCCCTTTTTTTGGTTTTGGGGAACTGGCTTGCGTGTCTTTTTGTTTTTTCTTTTTAAATAGTTGGGCATCGGTAGTTTGCAAAAAACCCAACATAAAGAGCAACAGAAATCCGTTGCGGAATGTTTTTAGATTCATTTTTATCATATTCTTGTTAGTCAATCCTTCCAAAGAACCAAAAAATCGCCAAAACAAACTGTTAAAATCATCCCAATAGAAAAGTTTTTTTCAAAAGATCAAAACCTCTGGGAGTATTGCGATTTAGTAATGATTTCTTTGTTGTCCCCCGTTATTGTTGACGTGGAGGAGGTAGGTAAAATTGTTAAAAATCTAAAAACACTGTAACGATCTACAACTTGGGTAGTCTTATAAGCATAGTACATCAATCATCAAATCAATCAAAAAATGAACAAGTTATTATTAATTTATGGGTGCTTATTTATGAATAATACGCCCATAGCAGAAGAACAAGTAAGTACGGTAAATGCTAATCTAAAAGCGACGCGTACCATTGAAAACAACCTAACGGCTTTAAACATTATTGCCGAGGAAAAAGAAACTGTTTCACCTTACCTTAAGAATGACACCAAGGTTGTAGCATTGGAACTCGATACCCGAAACATTGAATTTTTGGAAATAGAGGAAGAGGTAGACTTGGGTTTTGATACCGCGGAATATCTACCGGAAGGTTTTGACCCTTACGTTACGTATGAAGCCATGGAGGATATTCGTTTTTTAAGCGTGGAAAACACTTTGGAGCCTGAATTTGATGCCACCGATCATCTTCCTGCCAACTTTGACCCGTATTCCAATACGGTGGCTATGGAAACCATCCATTTTATGGAGGTTGAAGAAGAAGTAGTCTTAGGTTTTGATACCAAGGAATATCTGCCCGAAGGTTTTGATCCTTATAACAGCTATTTCAACATTGCCGAAATCCAATTTATGGATACGGAATGGGAATACGAATTTGGTTTTGACACCGCAGTATTTTTACCCAAAGGGTTTAATGCATATACCGACGAGGTAGTCATGAATTCCATAAATTTTATGGAAGAAGAGGATGTGGAACTTGGCGTTGATACGGCCAAATATCTTCCTAAAGATTTTGATCCTTACAAGGGCCTTAACAAATAGGATTATAAAATGTATCAGATTTTTGAGTTAGTTAGTTGTAAAAACCCGGTTATTCACCGGGTTTTTTATGCTTGAAACCTTGGAGAGGGTGCTCTTAACAAAAGAATAACACTTAAATCGACCAAGTGATTTTGATAAAGATAGGTCCAAAACACTAAGAATCCATCAAACTTTTGCCAACGGCACCCACCGTTTTAATAGCAATTCCCAGCTTCCTTTGCCAATACTTTTCCTTATATAAAACCATCCAATGTTAACAAAAGTGAAAGCCATACTAAAAGTCAATTTTTGCGGTTTTACCTTTGCGATATAAATCAAAAAACGATCAAGATGAAATATAAAAAATATGTTGTTTTTCCTTTTTTAGGAGCACTTTTTTTGCCTTTACTAAGTGCAAGCCCCGAGAAAACCCTGAGTAAGTCCGATAACTTGAAAGAGATTGTTTTCTTGGAACTGGAGGAAGAAGTAGATTTTGGTTTTAATACCAAGTCTTATTTGCCGGAAGGATTTGAGGCAACTGCGGCAGAAGTGCCTGTATCTTCCATTAATTTTATTGAAGAAGAGGACATTGAGCTGGGCTTTGATACCAAAGACTATCTACCAGAAAATTTTGATCCTTATGTGAAATAACAGATGACAAAGCATAGAAGTGAAAACCTCGATTTTTTAAAGTCGGGGTTTTTTATTGTGTATTTCATCGAAAAAGAATGCAGGTAATCGGAGTTAGCCTTCAATTTTGGCTATTTTAACATCATAAATTAACCGGTACACCACAATAAATTGCAAGTTGACATCGCTTTGACCATTTTTGCTTTATGTGAATACCAAATCAAATATATTAACTTATGAAAATTGCAACTTTTTCTTCTTTTCTTCTTGGAATAGGATTCCTATTCACCAACCTACTAATTGCTCAAAATGAAGTTAGCCAACGGGAAGTCATTGCCCTATTGGAACTAAAAGCAAAAACAAAAGGACACCTATGGACCCACCAATGGGACCAAAGCAAGCCTATTGCAACGTGGCATGGGGTTACCATTAAGGATGGTAAAGTCGTAGGATTGGACCTGTCCAACAACAACTTGCAAGGTAAAATTCCGATTACCATTGGAAACCTGCGTCATCTAGAAACATTGAACCTATCCAACAATAATATTACCGGTAAAATCCCGGGATTGTTCAGAAAATTCAAAAATCTTAGGGAGTTTGATGTTGAGGACAATGCCCTTGTAGGGAATATCCCTAATACCATAAATAAGTTAGGAAGCCTACAACAGTTAAAGTTAGGGAACAACAAATTAGAAGGCGGCCTGCCAGCTAGTATTACCGAGCTTGCTAACCTGAATACCTTGGCTATTGCCAATACCAATCTTGAAGGAGCTATTCCGGCAGGGATTGAAAACTTAAAGAAGCTTAAAGAACTGCGTTTTGCCAATACCAAATTCTCCAATGTGGATGGACTTAAATCCTTGGCTATGCAACAAGAGGTTTTAACAGATGTCCAATTGGATAAAGGTAAGTTTAAGGCTATTGATTTTTCTGGATCTACTGAAGAAGGTCTTTCTAGATTGAAGTTTGAGGACCTCGAATAGAATTATTGAGTAAGTTTATTAGCTATATGGCGCCCCTTGGGGCGCCTTTTTTGCTTAAAAGAGCAAGGGCAAAACCCATTGAAAAACCAAAATGAGCAACCCTACGGCAATTAAGTTGAGCACAATACCCACCCTGGCCATTTGTGGGACCTTTATATAGCCGCTGGCAAAGACAATGGCATTGGGCGGGGTGGCCATAGGCAACATAAAGGCACAACTGCTGGCCATCGTTACCGGTATCAACAAATAGAGTATAGGAATTTCCAATCCAATGGCTATACCGGCCACCACGGGGGCCAAAACCGCAACCAAGGCTACATTGCTCATGAGTTCCGTCATAAAAAGCATTAACAAAATCAACAAAGAAGCGGTAACTAAAATACTGATATCACTGGAAGCAATGGCCCCGGCGACCAAATCTACTATACCACTGACGGACATACCTTTGGCCAATGCCAAGCCCCCTCCAAAAAGAATTAAAATACCCCACGCCAATTGGGACGTGTCTTTCCATGTGATGATAAAATCCCCTTTTTTTAAGTTATAAGGGATAGCAAACAAACTAATGGCCGCAAAGATGCTGATCATGGTATCAGAAAGGCCTAGCTGGGGTAAAATAGAATTGATCAAGGTCCTAAACACCCAAAGAAAAATAGTGACCCCAAAAATAAGGAGCACCATTTTTTCTTTTCCGTTGGTAGGTCCCAGCTTTTTGAGTTCTGTTTGTATGACTTCCTTGGAGGCGTTGAACCGTAAGCTTTTATTGGGAAACATCCATTTGACCAAGACCAAATAGGTAATGGCGATCATTACTATGGAAAAGGGCAAACCTAAGGTCATCCACTTTAGAAAGGATATTTGGATGTTGTATTCATTTTCCAAAAGTCCGATCAGTACGGAATTGGGCGGTGTTCCTATTACGGTAGCGATTCCGCCGGCATTTGCGGAAAAAGCTATACCCAGCATAACGCTCAAAGCAAAATTTTGGTCGCTTTTTGTAAAACCGTCCTCATCATCGATAAGAAGATTAATAACGGAAAGCGCAATGGGTAGCATGACAACCGTACTAGCCGTATTGCTTATCCACATACTGAGCACTGCCGTTGCGATCATGAAACCCAAAACCACCTTGTTAGGGGTTGTCCCCGTAAGTTTGATGATGTTGAGCGCAATTCTTTTATGCAGGTTCACCTTTTCCAACGCAAGGGCCATCACAAAGCCCCCAAAAAACAAAAAAACGATTGGACTCCCATAGTTGGCCCCAACTTCTGCCATGGGCATAATATCCAACAAGGGAAACAACAAAAGCGGTAACAGTGCCGTCACCGATATTGAAACTGCCTCCGTAATCCACCAAATCAACATCCAAAGAGCAATGGCAATGACGGCATCGCCTTTTTCGGTTACCAATTGAATGGGTTGTATGATCAAAATGAGGAATACGATCGGGCCTAAAGCGAGTCCTAGTTTTTTGCTTATTTCCATTAGAATCCTAAACTAGGGTTTTTTGGAGTAAAATAAAAACCCTTGCTTACTGCAAATGGGCCTGTTCCCTAAAAACTAAGGGAGATACCTTAAGATGGCGCTTAAAGTATTTTACAAAGTAGGAAGGGTCTTCAAAACCAAGTTCAAAGGAAATTTCGCCCACCTGCAATGTGGTGAACCGCAAGAGTCTTTTGGCTTGAAGAACAATGCGTTGGGCAATGAGTTCCGCAGGTGGGTGACCACTTATTTTTTTGGTAATGGTCGTCAAGGTTTTGGAGGATATCGCCATAGCATCCGCGTATTCCTTTACGGTAAGATTTTCTTGGTAATGGCGTTCCAAAAGCTCCTTAAATTGATAGAATTTAAGGGTATAGCCGTCATTGACCAACAAGGTTCCATTAGCACGCTTTTGGTGTACCCGTTCCAAATTGATAAGAAAACATTTTAATAAAAAACGCACCGTGGCCTCAAAACCAAAATCCATTCGGTTATTAAGTTCCTCCGTAATTAGGTCGATGTAGTTTTTGCCCCTTGCAAGTGCCTCTGTTTCCATTGCATAACAGGGGTTTTCTTGGGTCTTGAAGATGTTGTATTTTAAAAAGATGTCCACTTCCGTATGCATAAAAAAGCTTTCATTAAAGTGAATCAGCCAACCCTCACAATCGTAGTTGTCATCAAAGGCATGGATTTGATTCTTGGTAATGAAAAGGATAGTGTTTTCCTTGATGTCGTAACGCTTAAAATCAACAGTATGGGTGCCCGTTGTTTTAAAGAACCAAATAATTTGGTAATAGCTATGAGAATGGGGGATAGCTGCTTTAGTACCACTTTTTTGGCGGTAGCTTTTTAAATCATACACCTCAAATTGTAGTTTTTGCGGATGCAATTTATGAAGGTGATATTGTTCAATTTTAGACAAACCTAGACTGTTTTAACTTTTTTAAAGTTACGCCAAAACTTGATCCAACAGTAGCTTAGCCGCTCTTTGGCCACTATATATGGCACCATCTAGATAACCACCGTACATGGGTGAGGTTTCCGTACCCGAAAAAAGGAGTTTGCCGTTCATGTGAAAGGCTTCAAAAAGGCGATTGCCATACTGCGGGCTCATATAAACGGATTTCAAATTCTCGCAAGCCGTAAAACGGTCTTTGGACCAGTCTTTTTCCATATAAGCAATATGCTGTCGAATTTCTGGGCCCAAATATTTTTCCAAATAACTAAGGATACGTTCTTTTCTATCCGCATCGGAAACATCGCGCAGACCTTCGTTCACAAAACCCATCAACGCAAAAATGCTGTTCTCATGGTTACAGTGATCGTAGAGTTCTATTACCGGTCCAACTTGGCCAATGACTGTTCCAGAATGTTTGTTCTTGCGCCAAAAAGGTGCTTTGAAAAGGAGTCCTACTTTTATGGCATTGCTCATCCAAGTGTGGGTGCCCTTCATAGCGGAGATAAGGGTGTCGGGCAATGCAGGTTCATAGTCTATGGTAGTGGCCAATTTTGGAGGTATCGTTACCACTACTTTCTGGGCATGGTAATCGCCATCCGAGGTTTGCAGTGTTATTCCGCTTGTGCTTTCCTTAAGCAGAAGGACCTTGGTGTTGATTTTGATGTTATCCTTAAAAGCAATTGAAAGTCTATCAATTACGGCTATGGAGCCTCCGGCAACGCGATAGGCGGCAGGAGCTTCTTGCGGACTTTCAAAATAATGGGCAGGTGCCATGGTATTGTATACCAAGACACTCTGCCCCTGATTAAACTGTTCAAATTTTTGGATGTTATGGGTTTCCAGTAAACGGTTTACGTGCGAATGGTGGTCTTGAAACCAGGTAGCACCCAGATCGATAGCCTTATTGGTGTGTATTCTTCCTCCTACACGATTTCTGCCTTCTAGTATGATGATATCGGTCTCACCTTGGTCCGATAGGATATTCGCCGTGGTGAGACCAGATAATCCCGCACCTACGATAATGTATTTTGCGCTCCGTTTACTGTTCTCCATAGTTATTCCATCAAATGCGTGCCATGTACTACAGCAGCACCTGCCCGTAGTGCCGAAGCTACAAAGGTAACCTCTGCAAGTTCTTCTTGAGTGGCCCCGGCATCGATAGCATGTTTTTTATGGATTTCCAAGCAATAGGGGCATTGCGTGGTCAATGCTACTGCAATGGCTATCAATTCCTTATATTTTTTTGGGATAGCCCCATCTGCCAAAGCAGCTTGGTCCAATGCTTGAAATGCTTTCATGGCACCTTCCGCGTTTTTTCCTAAAGCACCTAATTGCTTTAGGTTCTTCATATCATACATAAGTAAATTTTTAAGATAAATGGGATGGACCTTGTCGTCCATCCCCAATTTTTGATTTTTAGTTTCTTCCGGACATGACACCTCCATCGGTATCCCAAATGGCACCGGTTACCCATGAGGCTTGATCAGAAAGCAAAAAAGAAATGGTGTTGGCCACATCCTGGGCTTTTCCATTTCTGCCAATAGGATGGAACGCATGGAAATTTTGCAAGGCGTCGTTAGCCTCTTGTTTCCCACCAAATACACTTTCATATACCGGTGTTTCGACCACAGCTGGGGAAACGGCGTTTACACGAATTTTATGATCGGCCAGTTCCATGGCCAAATGCTGCGTTAAACTATGTAGTCCTGCTTTTTGCATGGAGTATGCGGAAGAAGGGGTCGCTTTTACAGATTGCTTTGCCCACATAGACCCTACATTTACAATGGCACCACCTTGGGTTTCCGCCATTTTTTTAGCCGCGGTTTGGGTAATAAAAAAGAATCCTCGATTTAGATCTAGATACGAATCGTAGTCTGCCGTAGTATGGTCCAAAAATGGTTTGGGACCAAAAATTCCCGAAGCATTTACCAAATAATCCAGATTGTCCCATCCACTGATTTCGTTTTGCAACGCCTCTGTTTGGGCTTTGTTGGTAATATCTACCTTATGGGTTTGTAAATTTCCGTTGGCTTCCCCTTTAAAAGCCTGTAATTTGGTGTCATTTGTACCTACTACATGCACTTCTACACCCTCCTTTAAAAGATTTTGGGCCGTTGCCTTACCAATGCCACTACTACCTCCTATAATTAATGCTCTTTTCATATTTACTGTTTTTAAGATTTAAAAGGCAAAATTAAGAAGGTGTTTTTGAAAAATACTGGCATTAAAGGATAACAAATGGTAATTTTGGGAAGTTTATTAGTTTGCGGCTTTGGCAAACAAGCCATCTTCTCGCTTTTCAACGGCCAAAACTCCCAATTTTGATAGGTTTTTAGTGCTTTTGTCCCATTTTTTGCCACTTAAGGCCGCTTTCTCTTTAAGTGCTGCCAAAGGCATTTCCTCCACGGTTTTTAGGATTTCCATAATCACTTTTTCCTCATCCGTCAGTTCCACCTGTTTTTTCTCTGGGCGCATTTGAGGGAAGAACAATACTTCTTGGATGGAGGAGTTGTTGGTCATAAGCATGACCAAACGGTCAATGCCAATGCCTATGCCAGACGTTGGTGGCATTCCATATTCCAAAGCTCTTAAAAAGTCTTGGTCGATAAACATGGCTTCGTCATCGCCTTTTTCTGAAAGTTTTAATTGTTCCTCAAAACGTTCCCGTTGATCTATGGGATCGTTCAACTCAGAATAACAATTGGCCAGCTCTTTACCGTTTACCATCAATTCAAAGCGTTCCGTTAATGCCGGATTGTCCCTATGTTCCTTGGTCAAAGGACTCATTTCTTTTGGATAGTCCGTGATAAAGGTGGGCTGTATGTAGTGGTGTTCGCACTTCTCGCCAAAGATTTCATCAATGAGTTTGCCAACGCCCATGGTATCGTCCACTTCAATACCCAATCCTTTGGCAACTTCCCGTAGTTCATGTTCACCCATGCCGGCCACATCATGACCTGTATGTATTTTTATGGCTTCCAAGATAGGCACCCTTGCATAGGGGGCCTTGAACTCAATTTCATTATCACCAACGGTTAGTTTACTACTGCCATTGGCATCCAAGGCAATTTTTTCCAACAGCTGTTCCGTGGTGTCCATCATCCAGTGGTAATCCTTGTAGGCCACGTAGAGTTCCATGACGGTAAATTCTGGGTTATGGGTGCGGTCCATACCCTCGTTCCTAAAGTCTTTGGAAAACTCATAAACCCCGTCAAAACCACCTACGATCAATCGTTTTAAATACAATTCATTAGCGATCCGCAGGTATAGCGGAATGTTCAATGCATTGTGGTGCGTTAAGAACGGACGTGCAGCGGCACCCCCGGGGATAGGTTGTAAAATAGGCGTTTCTACCTCTAAATACCCCCGCTCGTTATAAAACTCACGGATGCTATTGGTGATTTTTGTTCGCTTTATAAACGTTTCTTTTACTTTTGGATTGACCACCAAATCCACATAGCGCTGGCGGTAGCGCAATTCCGGGTCGTTAAACTCATCATAGGTATTGCCATCTGCGTCAACCTTTGGTAACGGCAACGGACGGAGTGCCTTGCTTAACAAGGAGAAATGCTTTACCATGACCGTCTTTTCACCAACTTGAGTGGTAAACAGTTCCCCTTCAATCCCAATGATATCGCCAATGTCCAATAATTTTTTGTAGACATCATTGTACAAAGCTTTATCCTCGCCCGTACAGATTTCATCGCGATTAAAATAAACCTGTATGCGGCCTTCACTATCCTGCAATTCCGCAAAAGAAGCTTTTCCCTGTATCCTACGGGACATTAAGCGCCCAGAAATAATGACCTGTTTACCGGCAACAAAATCGTCTTTAATACTTTTTGATGTGGCGTCGACAGGGTATAGCGCTGCGGGATAGGGGTCAATACCCATTTCCCTAAGCTTGGTCAATTTTTCCCTACGTACGATTTCTTGTTCCGATAATTGCATGTCCAAAAATTAAACCGCAAAATTAAGCTTTTGCGTGCTAATTTTCTGCATGTTGCTTTTACAGTTTGGTGTGTGCCTTTCTGGAACAATACTATTTAGAAAGTATTACGGGAAAATGGGAAAGCGAATATCTTAGGACCGGGCAGTGCAGTGGGTCTCCAATTGAAAATAAGATGTTCATGTAACAAAAGAACATGTTCGTAGACATATAACGTACATCTATCCGCGAAAGCGGTATCAATCAAAAAATCAATCTACTATGAGTTTCCTACGGGTTTTATTGGCCATTATCTTTCCGCCCTTATCAGTTATCGGTAAAGGTTGTGGTTCTTTTTTAATTGTTCTACTTTTAACCTTTTGTGGCTGGGTGCCCGGTGTTATTGCCGCCTTGGTCATTTTGAACAATCCAAATTAAAAACTACGATGAAAAAACTAAGGGTTTTGGTAGCGTTGCTGGTTATGATAGCATTGGTTGCCTGTAATTTTACGGAAGAACTTTATCTGAATGATGATGGGTCTGGCAAGTTGTCCATTAGCTTTAATGGTTCAGAGTTGATGAAGCAACTTCCCAGCACTGAAACGGACAGTACCCCAGAAAAAGCAATGGATACACTTTTGGTTTTTAAAGATTTGTTGCGGGAAAAGAAGGATAGCATTGCCTTATTGTCACCGGAAGAGCAGGCAAAACTTAAAAAGCTGGAGCCTTTTAGCATGCGAATGGTAATGAACCCGGAGGAAAAAGAGATGATGCTGAATATGTTCAGTGAATTCCAGGATATCAATGAGGTTAACGATGCTTTCAATGCTTTTCAAAGTGCTGCGACCGTTGGGCCAAAACCTGGGGGATCGGCGAAAACCCCTCCAATGGGTTCGGTAGAGCCGGCAACCCAAGTGGTTTATGGATTTAAGAACGGTACGTTTTCAAGAACAACTTCAATAACGGATCAAGAACTTTTTAAAAAGAGTATCGACAGCCTTGCAGGTGCAGAGATGTTTTTATCTGGATCTACGTATACCTTTAAGTATCATTTTCCAAGAAAAGTAAAAAATGTGAATGTAGAGGGTGCTACCTTTTCTTTGGATGGCAAAACAATGACTTACGAAGTTGGTTTTATGGATATGATGAAAACCCCGGAAGCTATTAAATTAGAAGTGGAACTGGAGGAAAACTAGAGGCTTTTTAACTTTGTACCATGAATAAAACGGTTTGCCTAGAGGATTTAGGGTATAAGGACTACAAAGAAACATGGGATTATCAAGAGCAGCTTTTTAAGCATATCCTAGCTATAAAAATAAAGAATAGAAGGGAAGATGCAGGCCTGGAAACCCCTAACCATTTTCTATATGTAGAGCACCCCCATGTATACACCTTGGGAAAGAGCGGCGACATCAACAACTTACTGGCCAATGAGGCCCAACTAAAGACCAAAGGGGCGACCTTCTATAAAATAAATAGGGGTGGGGATATTACCTACCATGGCCCCGGGCAAATTGTTGGGTACCCTATTCTTGATCTGGACAACTTCTTTACGGACATCCATAAATACCTGAGACTTTTGGAAGAGATGGTCATTTTGACCTTGTCGGAATATGGTATAAAGGCGGAACGATCAAAAGGGGAAACAGGGGTTTGGTTGGATGTAGGCACACCCTTTGCACGCAAAATATGTGCCATGGGCGTGCGTGCCAGCAGATGGGTCACTATGCATGGTTTTGCTTTAAATATCAATACCGATTTAGGGTATTTTGATATGATGATACCTTGTGGAATAAAAGACAAGGCCGTAACCTCTTTAAATGTAGAACTTGGTCAACCAAAGGTTGATATGGAAGAGGTGAAACAAAAGCTGCTTCGGCATTTTGAAGAGCTTTTTGAGGCTTCGATTATAAAAGAGAAAACCTCGGTTTAGTACCGAGGTTATTTAAACGGGATTAATATTCCAAATCAAAATATTCAACTACCTCTTGGTAGGTCATTTTACTAAAATCAATACTTTGATTTTTGCCTGAAGTATTGTTTACAGGTGGAATGATAACATACCTGAACTGCGTGTCAGAAGGAAAGGAAATAAATTCCAAAAAAGGATCTTGCCAATAGCGTATGGTCAGGTTTTCCGTTGTGAAAAAGTAATCTAATTGCAACTTGAAATCAGCGCTCGACCGAATGGCCACCGGTAGCAGTGTGGTTTGACCTTGTGGCCATACGTCCTCTGAAAAGGCACTGGTTCTTGCATAAACCAAAAATGCACTGATATTGATATTTTCAAATGTGATTTCGCCTAGTGAAATGTTCATTTCAGCGGTACCAGAGAAAACACCATCAGGTGCTTCAACCCAATCTGAAGCAATGACATTGGCATTTCCATCTTGTCCATCAATACCATCAACACCATCTAAACCTGCAGGCCCCTGAGGGCCGGTGGCTCCATCTTCTGCTGAGCAACTAACGAAGAAGTTAGTTGCCATTATTATAAATGTTACATTTAAAATATATTTTATTTTATGCATGATTTTTAATTTTATCTAGGTTCAAAGATTTAGTTATACTCAAATATTAAGTTGTCTCCTTCAATGATTAGATTATTAAGCCTATCCCGTGCATCTCTTGGTACAATGCTGTTTAAACTGTTCTCAAAATTACGTCGGACGGTTGCGGTATTGAAATTTTCCTTAAAACCCTTATCAATTTCATTAATGATAATGGTTTTATAATCGACGATTTTTCTGCAGAGGGCATCGGCAATTCTGCAAATACCCCCGGCCTGTATATTTGCATCAAAATAGGTTTTGATTTCACCGTAACTGATTCTGCCATTGATTACTTCAAGCGGAATGTAGATATTAACTATGGGGTGCTTAGAATCATTTTGTCTATTAAGATGCACATCTGGTGCTCTTTTGTCATCACTGGGACAGGTGCAATGACCCTTGATTTCTGTTCCCTCTGTTTCTAGACGAATGGCAATATGTATTAAAGGTTGCTTTTGCACTGCTCGGGCATTACGATTAAATATTCTGTAATTATTTTTTGGCTTTATTTGAGCAGTGATACCATTTGGAACACTTTTTACATCTTGAATGAAATAGTAATAATAATTTATTAGGCCTTTTTCTGTAATTTGCGGAATATCAATGAGTTGCCTTCCGCCCCATGAAGATGGCAATTGCATATAGGCATCATTTTCTTTAAACCAGCTGCCTGAAGTTTTATTAGGGTCATAGTTATTAAGATTTAGACTTATCTGATTGACGAGACCTTGCACAATGGTATTTAAGAAATCTGTTTTTATCTCTTTTTTGTTTGATTTAGTCCATCGTGATGTGCCAAATCCCTGACCACTTACTTTCGTGATTTGATTATTGTTTACTTGCAATACTAAATTTCCAGAACCATTTGAGCGGCCTTTTGGCACATCTGCCCATTCTAGGTTAATTCTATTGCCTGAGCGAGTGCCAAAAGCAACGTTTGAAAAGGCGATTCTGTTATTTTCTGGTCGCTCACCAAACCATACCACAGTATTGCCTATTTGCCGAATATAGTATGATGCCCCCGTATTACTTTTCCATAAACCTGTAAGACCATTTGATGAAAAGCCAGCCGATCGTATACCCGGCAGGTTTCTGGGCTTTGTTTTTTTTCTGAACACTGTTGCCGAAAAAGGGCCAGAGTTTTTTCTCATCTCATTGCCATTGATTACCTTAAGACTTAGTTCGGCCTGAGTACCAGCTTTTCCTTTAGGTAAATCATAAACATTGCCATTGATGTATATTGGTCTACTGCCAAAAACAGCCTGTTGTGTATTTCCTGATATTCTGCCTTTAAAAGCACCTGCCCAAATCCCATCTTTATGTTCTCCAAACCAATAAATAGTATTATCGATATGCCGAACATAATAGTGCATTCCGAAGTTATCTTCCCAATATCCTGAAAGGTCGTATTGCGAACTTAAAGTGGCTGATAGTGAAAGAAATAAACAAGTTATTATAACATGCTGAAATTTCATTTTTTTAATTTTGATATTAAACTTTCGGGAACGTTTTTTTATATTCCTTGGAGGAACTTTAGTCGAACTTTTTATATCACACAGCTATTCGGTATTAAGGCGATGCTAACTCCAAATACGATGCCGTCTACTTCATAATCTCCAGTAATTGAAATACCATGGGATTTATAGCGAACCGAAACGTTTTGTAAATGAAAGGTCCGTAAGCGAGATTCGGGAATGCTCCATGTTAGTTTTACTTGGTTCTCATCTACCTTTTTAGAGTCTCTACGTTGTGGATAAATCAGAACTTCAAAGTTGTTGCCGAAATTTCTATTGAAGTCACTGTCACTTCTTACTAATAAACCATTGGTTCTTAAATATTCACGTTCTACTCGCACATATCGGGTCGATTTGTAATGTGCATCAACTGCTTTTACCGGTTTTGGATTTTTTGGCGGAAAAATAGCCGTCATACTTGTATTTATGGTATAGCATAATTTTCCAGATTTAATATGTTTTTTAATGGTTTCCAGATTCAAGTTACCATCTAACAGCGCTGGATCAATTTGGACTTGTGATGGGTTTTTTAATTTGTCGTTTTTTATCTGTGCACTGGAAAATGTAGTTCCGAGTAACGATAAGACTAGTATTGGCATCAATTTTTTCATAATTCTTAGATTTAACTATTAGGTATTAGATTATTTTAATTAGAGATTGTAATAATCTCAATGCTTTCATAGTTTGACCCATTTTTAGAGGTGTTCGTATTTAAAATAATTTGCTCAAAAAGCTGTTGAAATTCTCTCTTAAGTAGTGCTCTTAAGGTACTAGGGTAATTTTCGCGAATGGGTATGTGGTCTTTTCTTTCAAATTTTCCACTTAGGGTAACGCCTCGCACATAAAACTGGATAGTATTGGTTTCTTTTTTCGGCTGAAGCAATAAACTGATATACTTTTCACCAGACCATAGTACTTGATGTAATCCAGAATCTGAAGTCCTATGATGGCTGCTAAACTCATTTAGGTTGCTTTTTATAAATAGGGTGTCTTGTTCTTCAAAAGAGAACGTCATAAATAGTTGACCGCGTTTGTTTGCCCTAAAGTTTACTTTAGAACTTGCGGCATCTTCGAAATTGTATTTCCAATAAATAGGCCCTATGTATCGTCTTAAATGATAGAACTTTGTTTTAATTTCTTTTGAAGACATACTGTCTCGAGCAATTTCAGATTCATGTCTTAAATCGAGTGTTCTAACAATGGTATCCCATTGAATTTTTGCTTTATTTTCTTTTATTGTTAGTAGAATGCTTTGAGCTAGTGTATTGTTCAAAAGGTCTCCCAACTTCAATGCTTCGTCTGAGGTTAAATTTTGATCACAAGCTGTACTAGCCTGAAGCGCGAAAATAATGGCCGTTATAATAGGTATGATTTTCATAATTTTTGTTTGTAATTGAAACAATTTTGCAGAATAAGCGGCACTTTTTTTGGTAAAACTTCCACTCAAGTTCTGGCGTTTTAGATAGTTCTTGCCTCTTTTGAAATAGCAAGGCTAACACCAATGGTGTAACCGTTTTTTTGTAACGTACCTATAATCAAGAAACTTTGCGGTTGATGAATCATAGTGACATTGGATAGATTTCCTGAAATTTCACCAGTAGGACCGCCTTTCCAATTTATTTTAACCTTATCGGTATCAATTTGTCCAATGTCATTTTTATAAGCGTAAATACGTATTTCATCGTTTCTATCATTATCATTACGTTTTGCACTAACATTTGCTTGGATGTAATTACGGCCTGCGTAAGCAATTATCCTGCTATTACGAAAAGAGGCATCTAAAACCTTTGCTACATCGCTGGTTGATGAGGCTTTTATAATGGTTGCAGAACCTGTCATGAAATAGCCTCTTCTATTGTTTACGATATCATTAATAATCTGATCTAAATAAATAATGTCAGTTAATGGTTGTTCCCAATAATTTTCTAAACTAATATTATATTGATTTTTCATATCATTTCCCTTTACAGAAAAAAGTATGCATACAATTGCAATAGCGCTTAAAATTGTTTTCATAATTTTTAGTTTTAATTATTTAATAATTGTGGAGAACATTTTTTTAATTAGGTAATACCAGTACCTCAACCCTTCGATTTTTGGCCCTGTTTTTATCATTATCATTTTTTACCAAGGGTTTCGATTCTCCTAAACCTCTTTCTCTCCATTTAAATCCAGTTCCTGGAATTAATTTTTTTAACTCGGTTGATACGCTTTTCGCGCGTGCAAGAGAAAGTTTTTGGTTGGATGCTTCGCTGCCGACATCATCAGTATGCCCTTCGATGATTACATTACCTCTTTTGAGTACAGCAATGCTCTGAGCCAATGCTTTTAAAGCATGAATACCTTCTGGTTTTAATTCAGCTTTGCCTGTTTCGAAAAGCACCTTGCTGTCTAGGTTTAAGCGCATGGCTGAACCTATAGTAGCAATAGCATCAATGTCAGCTCCAGGCAACGATGTGGTTTTCATTAAATCTTTTAAACGAACGTAGTAAAACAATTCTCCAGGTTTGACAAATTGGGAAATATCAACTTCGGCTACTCCTCCTTCAATCTTACCAACCCTAATCCAGTTTTTACCGTCTTCAGAGATTTCAAGATCTGTTGGTTCCACTGTGCCATATTCAAAAATATAGAGGTCAGGACCGTTCACGTCTGTTAAGGCATTGTCAATAAATTGTACCGTTAAATCGCCTCCGTCACCAAGGCTATAAATACCCGTAACATCGTCAACTTCATAACCATAAAGTACATCTGGCTCTCCTATGACATTATTGAGATTGTTGATTTGCTGTTTTGGGTGGTAAGCGCTAATTACTTTATCTGCAAACGCCATTTTACCAAGAGGAAGATATACGGCTGTAGCGCCAATACCTGCACCCACATAGGTGCCACCAGCCCCCTCACCAAAGTATAGGTCAGGGTTTAATTTTCTGAACTTATCCATAGCTTTTTTGGATTTTGTCTTAAATGCACTACCATAAATTTTCGCCCTTTTTCTTCTATTTTTTATGAAGCTTTCGTATTGAGGGCTTGCTTTTATCTTGCCTGATGCTATATCTGCCTCTATTTGTTCTAATTCAGCTAAAAGCGTAATAGCTTCCTTATCGTTATGTAGTTGTGTTGTTCGCTTTCTTAGAAGAGCCATTTTCTCTTTTTCGTCTAAATTAGCCGCGGCTTCCTTTCTTTGTTCTACAGCATTAAAAACTTGTTGGGCGGTTTCTAGATCTAGTTGTTCCATGGTATTCGTGCCGGCCAAAGAGTCTACTTGTTTTAGCTTTTCTATGGTAGCTTCAATGCCAGATTCAGCCTGCACCAAAAGCATAGCTTCTTCAATTGAAAGCCCTGCAGCTGAACTCTTCGAGCTAAGCTGACCATCTGAAAGTTTGCCTTGGGTTAAATCGCCCATAGTTACACTCTTTTGTGCTACTCTCTTTTTTCTTGCTTCAGAAGCTAAAATTGCTAAGCTGTCCGGGTTATTTATGAGTTTTTCTAATTCTTCCCTAGAAACTCCGCTAGCTTCTAGCATTTCTAAAATGCCAACCGACGATAGCATTTCTTGAATAGAACCGTCATTGCGTTCCGTTTGAGTTCCTGCTAGTTGCAAGAGTTTTTCTAGGGCTTCAACTTCAGGTAATTTGTCCTTTTTATTGTCAGTATCGTCTTTGTTGCCCATATTTAGTAGACCACCTAACTGCTCAAAAGCGGCTTCTACATCTTCTGAAGAATCTTTTGATAGCTTCTCTTCAGAACTGTTTACTAGTTCAGAATCACCATCTGAATTGCCGATATATTTGGGATTTTCAGCGCAAGAAATGATCAGGACTATAAGCAGGATAGAAAGAAAGTAATTTTTCATAAAACTTCTTAAAGGTTAATGACAGTAGCTTTTAGGTCATTTATAAGTGCTCTCAATTGCGATTCATATCCACCCATACTTGGGAATGCACCATTTTCACCCGTATGACAATCACGAATAGATTCAAGATCATCTTCCATAGCCCGGATATATTCCTTGAATTTCCCTCTGTAAACAGCTCTTAAGTTGTTGATAGCTGGCATGACTCGATTTCTAAGAATTGGGCCATACCCAAGCCCCGCTCCAGGAACTGAAGCAGTAGCGGTTGCACTAGCGATTTGGGCATTTAAATCCGTAATAGAATTCAAAAAATAATCCTGTAGATATTGGTAATAAACATAGTGTTTGGCAAATTTGGCAAAGCCTATATTCATACAAGTTTCACAATCTTCGATTTGTTCGCAATAAATAAGAATTTCAGCTTCATCATTTTCTTCTTCTTCGTATTCGCTATCATCTTGAGATAATAAATCTACTTGTCGTTGAAGTCTTCGAACCTGTCTTCTTAATTCTTCTAATTCTTGTTGGGTCTCATTGGTTGGTGGTATTCGTTGATCCCCTTCTGTTTCTTCACCCGGCATATTTTCACGGTATTCCCTATCAAATTCTTCATCTGCCTCTCTCATTCTTCTGTGCACTTCTTCTGCCTCTGCCGGAGTTAGTTCTCTTGTACCTGGGCTAGTATTGATTCGTACTGATCTTGTCGATCCAGTCTCATCTGTATTATCAGATATTACATCAACATCTTGAGAATTCATTATGGTAGTTACAGGTACAGTGTTTTGATTAGCTACATTAGTTGTTCGATATTCAACAAAAACTGGTGCTCCATTAGGATTGCCTATGGGAACGGGTTTTGGCACATTGGTCTGCGCTAAAGAATAGCATGAAAAACATATAGCAAACCATAAAACAAGTACAGATTTAGATTTTTGTTTTCGAATTAAAAACAAACCTAAAAGCACGATAATTGAGGATAGCAAGCCAATTATAACATACATCAATGTATTTGAACTGTCATCGGATGTATTTACAGAATTATTGGCATTATTTGAAGATGCTACATTCTTATCTGGAACAAATGTTGCAATCCCCATCTTTTTTAAATGACGATTATATTCTTCTAAATCATCGGTAATACGAATTAAAGATTTCGTAGAAGGAAATTGTAAACCAACCTTAACGGTTATTAAGTAGGGTATACCTGCAACTTTTGAAGATACACCTATACCTGCTGTGCCCATAGTTCTAAAAATTTTGTCAACGAACTTATCGCCATTTGTAGACACTATAGATTCTGCCTTATCCCACTTTTTTTTATGAAAACTTAAGTCAATATTATGGTCTGGTGCTTTTGAAATAATTCTGACCATAACCGGAGCTTTTACATCTAGATTTTGAACCACAAAGCGCTGTAAAGAGTCAATACCTCCCGTGGTCCACTCCATAGCACCCATGTAGGCACCATCATCTAGTTTAGTTAGTTTTATCTCATGTGTTTTTATTTTTTCAAATGGGTCAATGAGCTGTGCAAATCCAGTATGACTCAACGCAAGAAATAGTAATAGTAAAACTGTTCTCATAATGGTAATTATTTTCTATGTTTTTTCAATAAATAATTAGCTAGGCGTGTCATTTTTTCACGCATTTGTTGATGTTCTTCTTCAGTGCGATTGCCACGATTGCCATAAATCAAGCCAAAAGAACCATCTTGATATTCATTATAGATTTGAATTCGACCGCGCATGGGTATGCATTTAAAATAGCAGTCACCTGTTTCTGAAAGGGTAATATCTGTAAAGGGATTGCTGCCCTTTTCTTTGTCTTTTAGTTCTTTATCAATTGCTTTTTTATTGCCTGCTTTGGTGGCGCTAGGTATCATACTCCATGAAAGGTTAGTTTGATATGTTCCATTTGGGGAATAACGTACCGAACAGGAGGGACTGGAGTTTAAAGCGGGTTCCATTTTCAAATCTGCTATGGGCAATTCCAAAACCTGTGCGACTTCTTCAATGGTCATATCACAGCTGTAGTTCAAAAAAAGATTAGAATAGTCACCAACTTTTGAAACTTTTTTTGCTTCTTTATTATCAGTTGCTTCTTGCTTTTCTTTTGTAATAGTTGCTTCTTTTTTTGCTGCCGTATTACAGCCAAGAAGTAAGCCACATGTCAGCAATATGATTAAATACTTCATGATTTGGGGTTTAAAATTGGTTTTCATAGTCTGCTGTATAAATGTTGAATTCAGTTTCTTCAAGTGACGTACAAATCATGTGTAAAGGCTCAGGATTTCGTTGCGAATAGTCAATCATTTTCATTTCTAACACTAGGCCATCAACCATACTCGTCCATGATTGGTTCATACCTTTTAATCCTTTTATTTTTTTTGACTGCAATCTTGAAAATGCTTTTTGAATGGTAATACCAGCATCTTGTGTTACCCATATATTACCTGATAATTGTGGTCCAGTAACCTGATATTCTTCGCATTGGTAGCCTATGATTTCTTTTGTTTGACCTGTTGTTGCAATAGTAAATTCATTCATATTCATTTCTGCTTCGTCAACCACTTCTAAATCAATTTTAAAGGATGACATACTTTTTTTGTTACCTAAATTCATAAAGGTGTGTACGGCAGTATTAGGAAGATCCATTACCGTAAAAAATTCTTGGGCATTCTTCATTTTAAATGAGCTAGCCATATATTCATGGTCGTTGGTCAAGTAATAGATTATTTCAGTAGTGTCATTTTCACTAATTAATTCCATTACATACCTATGCGTAAAAGAGTAGCTGTCTAGTTTTGATGCTTTCTTCTTTTTAAAAAGTTTACCCTTATTATTGAATACGGTATCAAAAGTTTTTTCTGTTTCTCTAGCAGCTTTCTCTTCAACTTTTCTTTCTACAGCTTCTTCTGCTGCTCGTTCTGCTCTTTTGGTTATTTTTTTCCAAAACTGCGCATGGCTTGTTGTAAAAAAACAAATTGCTACTAGTGGTAAAATCTTTTTTATAGTTCTCATTTTTTTTGACTTTTATTAAATCGTGTTTCTTTAATTATTATGTTTTTGTGTGTAATCTTTAGAACATAAGTGCCATCCTGCAAATGATTAATGTTTAGATAAATATCTTTTTCTTGTAATCGATCAAGTGTTCCTTTAAGGCTATCATCTTTTTGCTTCATGGTCAACTTGACTTTGAGGCAAAAAAATCAAGACCTCATTCAAGAGCGAATGTAGATGCAGTTTTTAAAAAGTATTATGAAGTATGTAACAGGAGCTATAAGCTATGTAACATAGCTCTTGCGTCCTGTATTTAAAGGGTTTCCGGAGTGTCTATTTTACTTCTGAAAATTCTGATGGGGTGCAATTATATGCTTCTTTAAAGCATTTACTGAAATAATCATGATCATTAAACCCTACACTGTAACCTACTTCTGATATATTGATATCAGAACTTTTTAGAATCTGCGCTGCTAGTTTTAAACGTTGAGACCTAATAAATTCAGAAGCGGAAAGTCCGGTTAGAGCTTTTAGCTTTCTGTGTAATTGCATACGACTCATATGTGTAGCTTTGCTGAATTGTTCTGTTGAAAAGCTTGATTCTACTAATTTTTCATCGAGAATCTTTTGAACTTTTTCAAGGAACTTTTCATCTATTGAGGTTATGGCAATATCTTTAGGCTTTAAGATAACCTCTTGGCTGTATCTAGTTTGAAGTTTTTTCCGTAAAGCTAATAGTGAAGCAGTTTTAGACCTTAAAATCTTATGATTAAATGGTTTGGTGATATAATCATCTGCTCCTATTTCAATACCTATTAACTCATTTTCATCACCTGCTTTTGCTGTTAAAAGAATAATTGGAATATGACTAGTTCGTTCGTCATTTTTAAGGATATTAGTAAGCTCAATACCATCTTTTATTGGCATCATTACATCTGATATAATGATGTCTGGAATTATTTCAAGACTCTTTAAAATTCCTTCTTCTCCGTTTACTGCTTGCACAATTTTATAATCTTTCTTAAAGGCATCTGTCAATAAAGTTCTTACGTCTCTATTGTCTTCAACGATAAGGAGTAATGGAAGCTCATTGCTCTGAACGGTAATTTCTTCTTGAACCCTATTTATTCCTTGACTGGCAGTTATCCCAGTTGGCAATGTATCTATAGTTTCTTTAATTTCTGCATTTTTAATTTTTACTTTATCAATGCACAATACAACTTCAAATAATGTCCATTCCTTTAATTCACTTGTAACACTAATTTTTCCGCCATGTAATTCTGTTAACTCTTTAACAAGTGATAATCCAATACCAGTTCCTTCGTTTTCACCATCAGTCTGGTAAAATCTATTAAAAATGGTTTTAATTTGGTCTTTTCTTATTCCGTCTCCTGAATTTCTAACGGTGATAAATAGATTTTCATTTTGAATGTTGACATAAAGGTCTATTTTACCTTTTTTGGGAGTATATTTTATAGCATTTCCAAGTAAATTTATAGTAATATTTTCAAGAGCTTCTCGGTCAAACCAGGCTTTCTTTTGTTTGTCTACAATAGCTACATTAAAATCGATTTCTTTTTGTTGGGCTAGGTATAAAAAAGACTCGCACCAAGCTGCTATCATTTGAGTAGGGTAATTTTCTTGAATTAAAAGTTTTCTATTTCCGCTATCGATTTTTGAAAGCTCTAATAGTTGGTCAATCAAAGTTTCTAACTTTTCTGAGTTCTTTTTAGCTAATTCAAAGTGCTTTCTTTTTTCTGAAGACAAGTCGGGATTATCCAAAACTTCTGTAATAGGTGTTTTTATGACGGTCAGAGGTGTTCTAAACTCATGTGAGATATTCGTGAAGAAGTTGGTCTTAAGGACATCAATTTGACGCAGTTTTTTGTTGGTACGTTGCCTACTGCGATACAAAATGAACAAAAATAATCCAGCGATGGAGGTAAGCCCAATGCCTCCAAGCAATAGGTTACGCTGGCTTTTTTGTTTTTGAACCGTAAGCTCATTTTGAGAAGCAAGTAATTCTAGTCTTTGCAGGTTTTCTGTTTTTAGTCTAGTTTGTTCTTCAAGGATAAACCTATTCTTATTACGCTCCTTATTGGCTGCATTGTTTTTTATATCATAATTCTGTTTTATGATATAGGCTTTTTTATAGTTTCCGATGGCTTCATAATACTTGATCTCAACTTCCATTACTTCCATGAAATAATTTTCTCCATCGGTCAAATCAGGATTCTCTCTAGCTTTATTTAGATGGTAAATTGTATTTTCATAGTTGCTTTGATTTAAATAGAACTCCGCCCATAATAGGTGTGTCCGGCCAAAAAGAGGGGCAGTTTTGGGTAATTGTAATAAATATTTGGCTTGATTTAGAGATATTGCTGCGTTTTGTAAATCTCCTTTTTTTATATGCATTTGAGAGATTCTCATAATTCCCAAATTTTTAGCTGTAGGGTCATCATGCTTTAAACCATGCTCCAAAAGCTCTTTGCTAAGCTGTATTGCTTGGTCATAATCTTTTTCTAGCCTAGCTATTTTGAATAAAATACCGTTAACTTCGGATAAACCTGGTGGGTAATTGGTTCTTTTTGAAATTTCACTGCTTTTTTTTAAATAAGATTGTGCAAGTTTATAATTGCCATGACTTTCAACATATAGATTGGCAATGCCTACGTAAATTCTTGCTAGGTTGGGACTTTCTTTTTTGTGGGCGGCATATAAAGAATCAATCATTAGATATCCATTCATTTTTTTACTTAAATCAGTTTCCTGACCTGCAAAAGTGCCATAGGCCAATGCCATCCCTTCCAAATAGTTATTTCTTTTTGATAAAACCAGAATCTCTTGGTATATGGCATTCATTTTTTTCATGTTGCCTTTAAAATACTGATGGTTGGCCAACCATATTTTACTATCAATCGCAAGCCTGTCCCATTTGGCAATTGAACTAATATTATACGCTTTTTTATAGTGGTGTTCTGAAGAGTCCATTAATCCTCTGACAAAATGAAACTGTCCTTGATCTTGGTTGTAATAATAGGCAGATAAAGATTTTTTAGATTGCCCTTTTACTTTTTTCAGAAGTTGAATATAGTATTGTGCTGAATCGGAATTTTTAAAGATATGTTGTTTAAATTTTTGGTGCAATTGTAGTACTCTTGCCGAATCTTGTCCATAAAGTTGCACCGATATAAAAATGACAATCAAAAGATTAAGAAATCTCATAATATTAAAACTACAAAATTGAATTTATTCTTAATCGATTGATAGTCATTTGGTTGTTAAAAATAAAACTTCAGTTCTAACCAAGGTTTTTTCTAATCAATTACTTGCTAAAAGCTGTAAGTTGGGTACTGCCAATGAGTTTCCCGTTTTTGTTGTAGCTCTCTTGCTTAATCATACCCACCCCTTCTGCAAACCAAACCCGTGACGGAAAAGTTTGTTTTACCATAACGGCCTTAACATTATTGTCAGAATAAATAACGAAACAATCAAAGGTGCCGGCGGCAGTGGTGACACTTTCTTTTTTCTCTACTTTACGGTTTGTCAAATCAACAGTTGTATTCATGCTGATGCCACTCATACTAATTTTCATGCTTACGTTTGCGTTGGATAACTGTTGACCAACACTAAGATTGTTAGGTAGTTCTAAATCAGTTCCAGAGATGTCCATTTCCATGTCTTTATATTGTTCCAACATACTAGAGGGCAATAAGGATTTATAATCTACGGTTACCATATTTCCGGTACAGGTAAAACTGTAGTCCGTTTTATAGATTTGCTTTCCTTTTTTGTCGTTGAGTGCCATGGCCATAGTAGCCGAAGTATTTTCCCCCACGGTTGAAACTTTGGAGACTTTGTAGGTCGCCGTCCCATCGACCTTGCCCTTTTTGCCATAGTTGGTGTATTGAAACGTAGCACCCTCTATCATGGGATAGTACTTGCTGCAGTTGGATTGGCTTAATAGCGGTAAAGAAAAGGAGAGGGAAACAAGAATACTTAGGATTGATTTTTTCATTTTAAACATATTTAAAAGTCAATGTATTAATTTACAGATATTTAAATAGTGTCTTTGCCGAGAAAATGTATGTTTGGTATGAAATATTGTGTAAAAGGGGCTAGTTGATTTTGTAAACGATAAGACTATTTTCTTGGTCCTTGGCAACCAATTCCAGGGTTTTGTCTTGGTCCATATCGTCAAGGTCAATAGCAGAAGTCCCATAAACAGGAAAATTGGCAATAGGCTTGGCTTGGCTATCAAACAAATAGATTTGCTGGTTTTGTATGTCCGTTACGCTAACGTATATCTTGTCATAGATATAAAATATTTTAGGAGCGGTATAAACGCCCAATTCCAATTCTACTTTCTTGCCTTTTATGTTTAGGACGTTTTCGTTCATCAAAGCCAAGGTTTTACTGGTGGCATACATGCCGTGGTCAGTGCCAAGATTGAAATTGGTTTTACTTAGTTTTCCTTTAGTGTCAATTTGATGCAGGACCCCTTTTTTATCCGTAACCGTGAACTTGTTTTTGTAAAGAAAAACACCATTGTCCGAAAAATTGATTTTAGTTGGGACTTTAATTCGCTCCTGCCCAGCCCGATGCCGTATCGTCATGGTGTTGTCATCCAGTTTGAAAACGAGATAATCCTTTTTGGCTATCCTAAAATGCTCTGGTGCTGTTTTAATGGGATGTTGTGCTTCCTTATACACAAAGCCATCTACGGTTGCACCTTGACCATCATACATAAAAACTTTTCTTCCTTGGGTAATTACAAAGCGATAATTTTTGTTTTTCTCATAATCAAAAACTGCTAGGGCGTTTAAATTTCCTCCCTCATATGTTTTGTTGAAAGGAGGGACCAGTTCCCCATTTCGGTCTAAGATCAAAAATTGGTTATTCGTGCAAAAAGCCAATTGCAGCTTCCCATTTTTGTATAGGTCCACTTGGTGGATTTTACCACGTATCCTGCCCTCAAGCTGTTTTTTCCATAATACCTTTCCTTTTGTGGAAATCAGATATACATAATTGTCAATATCTTGCACAACCACTTCCTTTTGTCCGGTACGGTGGTTTTTTACAAATTGTGGATCGGTGGCGATATCCGTATCCAATTCTACGGTAAACAAGGCTCCAACCGCATTGTTTGGCAGTTGCTCTTGCCCCTTGGTGATGTTCATACTGGTATGAAGGAACCCTTGATCGGCTACCAATTGCCCGGAAAAGGAATAGTCGTTTAAATCCAATTTCCCTATGGGCCCAGAAAGATTGGAAACAAAATCCGTGTCCAAAAAATGTTGAATTCCCTTTCTATTGGCTATGAACGTCATATTGGCTTCGCTGGACAATACATTTTTTGCGCTGGTATAGGTGCTGGTTTTGTCAAAGGTAGTTTGGTTTTTGGTATTCGATATGAAATTTTGAAGGACCTCCCTTGTTCCGGCAAATACAAAAGAATTGTCTATAACGGTGTAAAAATTATTGCTAAAAGAAGGAACCAAAGGATTTAGGTTCTCTTGTAGTAGTTTTGGTTCGCTTAAACCAATAATTTCATTGCCTTGGTATTCAAAAATGGATGTTTTGTATGGAATAAGGTTTTCCATCAAAGTTTCCGCACCATAAGAATTTAATACTACGGCCTTTTCCTCGTTCAGGAATACTATACCTATTTCCTCGACTGTTGTAAACAAAGTGTCTTTGGGTTTTGCCAAATCCAGATATGCCGTTTGATTTTTTATGAAGGTGCTAAAGTCGTTAAAAGCGTAGCTCAATATGGCATCGGCACCTTGGGGTGCTTTTGACACTATACTATTAGGTAGGGGAGAAGTTCCTTTAAAGAGATTCACAAAATTTTTAGTAGAATCATTGGCGAAGCAGATACCATTAAGGGAAAGGTTAGCTTGTCCCGCGGCAATATCCACCCCTAGCCAATCGGCAAATTCTGGGATACTATTGATATCTTGATTTTTTAGATATTTTTTGAACAGGACATCGCCATGCTTAAAATTTAGAAACACATTGGCGGATAAGGTGGTATCCGCTGCGGTTTGTATTCTTTTTAGACTATTGGAAGGTTTGGCGGTTTCCTTGATCCTAATAAAGTTTTCCAATAGTATTTGGGAAGAAGTGGTAATCATAATATCATTAACGGCCATGGCAAAGACCGTAATACCATCTAAAGTGTATTTGTTGTAATCTTTATTTTCATAAGAGAAACTCTCTATAGTCTTGTCCGTAACCCCTTCCAAGGCAATAGAGGGTAACTTATCCTTGGTCAAAACGACAAATTCAAAATTGCCTTTTCCCAATTCATAAATTCCAATGGTAAATTGCAATTGGTCTTCTTCAAATTCGATATGTTGCAAATCCTTCTTGAGTTTTCCAAATAATCGTATGTCTTGTGTAACCGTAAAAAAGGAATTGTTTTTTAGCTCACTCTTGAATTTTGAAAAATCATTCACTTGGATAATTGCGGCGGCGTCCTTAGGGAGGTAATGTGTTAGGGAATCCTTGACTGTAATGTCAGGGGTACAGGCGGCAACTACCAAAACAACTAAGATAATTCTCAGTTTCATTCTTATGGTTTGTGGCAAAGGTAATAGCTTTCTTAAAATTCAAGACGGGTTTGCTCCGGTAATTGCCTAAAGGAAGTTCTATGGTATTTGGTAAGTCCAAATTGTCGGATAGCCTCACGGTGTTCCTTGGTAGGGTAGCCTTTATTTTTGGCCCAATTGTACATGGGGTATTCCTCATGGAGCTTTACCATGTAATGGTCCCTTGCTGTTTTGGCAAGTACGGATGCAGCTGCGATGCTCATAAATTTGCTGTCCCCTTTTACAATGCAATGGTGGGGAATGTTTTTAAACGCCTTAAATCGATTGCCGTCTACCAGTATCTCTTTTGGCTTCGGTTGCAATTGTTGCAGAGCATGGTGCATAGCCAATATGGAAGCATTTAAAATATTCAGTCGGTCAATATCAGCTTCGTGGATATGGGCCACCCCATAGCTTATTGCTTCCTGTTTTAGGAGAGGTAGTAATAGTTCTCTTTGTATTTCTGAAAGTTGCTTGGAATCATTTAAGACGGTATTGGAAAATTTCTTTGGTAAAATAATGGCGGCAGCCGTGACCGGGCCGGCAAGACAGCCCCTTCCTGCTTCATCGGTGCCAGCTTCATTCCAATATGTTAACCTATTTTTTAGCAATGTGTTTGTAGGTGTTGTAAATTTTAAGAATATCCGATGTTTTTGTTAAAAAATTTAAAAAACGTCAAACAACCCTTTTGTTAAGGTCAAATATGATAATTATTCAACAAAAATTAACAGAATCTTCAGGTGTAACAGTAATATGTTTGGAATATTAACGATTTATTATCATTTTTGGCGCACGCTAATTCAAAATAAATTTAAATGAAATCAAAGTTAACTTTGATGCTAACGTCCTTATTGATGTTATGTGTCACTTTCTCTTTTTCACAGGAGAAAACGATTTCAGGAAGCGTGACAGACCAAAATGGTCTTCCGCTCCCTGGTGTTTCAGTGCTTATCGTAGGCACTTCGAACGGTACACAAACCGATTTTGATGGGAATTATTCCATACAGGCCAATGTAGGTGCGGTACTTCGCTACAGTTATATTGGACAGACTACGGTTACCAGAACGGTCGGTGCTGCCAGTGTAATCAACGTTCAGATGGAGGATGATGCAGAAGCTTTGGAAGAAGTGGTTGTAACGGCTCTTGGTATCGAAAGATCTGCACGCTCCCTAGGTTACGGTGTAACTACGGTGAAAGCTGAGGATTTGAACGAAGTACGGGAAACCAATGTTTTAAACGCCCTACAAGGTAAAACAACAGGTGTTGTTATTCAAAACCAGAGTGGTAACGTTGGTGGATCACAACGTATTTTGATTCGTGGTATTGCATCCTTACAAGGAGATCAGCAACCGCTATTCGTAATTGATGGGGTGCCAATTTCTAACCAGAACGTTGCTACGGGTTCTAGAATTACCGGAGGCTTTGATTTTGGTAACAGGGCACAGGATATTAACCCAGATGATATTGAAAGTATCAGTATACTTAAAGGGGCTTCCGCTGCCGCATTATACGGGTCAAGAGCTGCAAATGGTGTTGTATTGATCAATACCAAAAAAGGAAAACAGGGAAGAAAAGCTTCTTTTCAGTTCAATTCTTCAATTAGATTTGATACACCTCTAGTTCTTCCAGATTTCCAAAATGAGTTTGCTTTTGGAACACAGGATGCAGATGGCAATCCCGT
>CALGQU010000140.1 GCA_937959125.1 uncultured Croceitalea sp. | reverse complement strand
AACAACGTGCTAAAAGTAGGTCTCGTACTTACATTGGATCCATAAAAGTAATTGAAGCCCAATCGATCTCTTTGCGCATCACTAAAGTATAAGCCTGCAGTAATATTATGTTCGGCGGATTCGCCCTTAAAGAATTTGCTAAATCTGGTTTCTGTTAAAATTTCCCGATTCTGGTTTAAGGCGTTGGCATTCACCCTAGTGGTTGTATCGTCCAATTCAAAAATTGTCGTTAAGTTTAAATCGTTGATATCCCTTAAGAAAAAATCGTTATACCTAATTTTTTCTGAAAAATACCAGTCATTGCCCAAGTGTATACTGGCATCCACACCAAAGTTAATACCTTTAGCTTCTTCCACACTCTCGGCAGGATTCCAAGTAAGCTGGGAACCTGCTACTTGATCAACGGCAGGTGTTGGATTGAAGAAAGATTGCCTAACCCCTAGGTTTTGGTTCAAGACATCGGACCCCAAAGGATTGTTATAAAATGTACTACGGGGATTCCAGCCGTCAGCTAGACGTTCGTTCTGCAAATCCCATACGGTACCAATGACGTTCTGGAATTCATTATTAAAATAACCTGCATAAAACCGGATATTGCTTTTATCGGACACCAACCAGTCTACATTGGCACGTAACTGGAAACCTTTATCCTCATTCGCCTGTTCCTTAACACCTGAATCATTGATTACATAACCACCAAAGTTATAACGAAGCTTGTCCGATAAAGGTCCGTTAATGTTAAAATCGGCCCTATAATCAAATTCATCTTCAAAAATATGTCCTTCGTTTCCATTGTTACTGTATTTGGTCACTGAGAATGAACCGGCATGTTCCGTGCCACCCGTTCTTGAAATGATGTTGACCGCTCCTGCGGCGGAAGATCGTCCAAAAAGCGTAGCAGCGGCTCCACGAACCACCTCAATACGCTCCACATTGGGATCTAGACCAAAAAATTCTTGAACCCCGGCAGATTGACCTGCAATACCGGATACCGGCATTCCGTCTATGAGCGTAGTTACAAAATTTCCTCCTGGAAACCCACGGATGTTAAAGCCCCCTTTTCTACCTTGGGATTCGTCCACCGTGATACCGGGGGTATTTTGCAAAGCTTCAGAAAAGGATTCCGGTTTTATAGCTTGGAATTCTGCAAGTCCAACCGTATTTACCGATGTGGTAGTTTGCAATTTACGAACTGGTTTACGGGTTGACGAAACCACAACTTCATCCAAAAGGCTTAAACTTTCATTTAATTGCACATCAATAACGATTTCCGTACCCACTTCCCTTTGGGCTTGGCTAAACCCTATATAGGAGTATACCAAAATATCCCCTTGGGATGCTTGTATGGCATACGCCCCATTTTCATCTGTAGTGGTCCCCGTAGAGGTCCCTTTTACTTGAACGGTGGCTCCCAAAATTGGGATTCCGTTATCGTCCGTTACCGTACCGGTAATTTGCGCTTGTGAGAAGCCTATTGCTGCGAATAGGATAAAACTCCAAAGCTGGATTTTTTTAAATGTTTTTTTGGTTTTCATAAGATTCTCTCAATTTAGTTAAGCTATACTTTTTTATATAAACCCCTTATTTTAAAGGTTTTAACCAATAATTGTGACGTAAATTCCATAACAATTATGACCGAATATAATAATTAATTATGTTAATCATTAATTAAATTAACTATTTTTTTAAGATTTTTTTTCACTTTTTGTTAGGATGGATCGGGTTTTTTGTTTTCGGTAGACGTAATATCAGTGACTTTTGGTTGTTTTAGCCAAAGTGGTTTTTGAGATAACTTTTAAAGTCTACCACTATTTTGTTGCGTTCCCCATGGGTTATCCTGGACACCGCATAGGCAATAAAGGGAGAAACCACATCAAAACCGATAAGCTCTAAAATCCCTCCATTAATATTTCTAAGAATGTCGTTAAGTGCCCTACCATGCACACCTTCTTTGGTATAATAAATTTCTGGGCTTCCCGTAGTAATGGATAGAAATGCCTTTTTACCTTTAAAACGCCCTTCCTTATAAATCCCATATTCGCCTCCATAGGCAAAACCGTAACTAATTACTTTGTCCACCCATCCCTTTAGAATGGCAGGCATGCTAAACCACCATAAGGGAAAATTAAAGACGAGTAGATCTGCTTCCTCTAGAGCCTTCATTTCTGTCAATAGGTTCTCCTTGTACGTTTTGTTGTTGTAGGCGGTAATTTGTTCAAAAGCGTATTTATAATGGTCAGCTTCCGATATTGTTTTAAAATCCCTTTTTCCACCCACGGGATCAAAATCTTTTGCATAGAGATCGGAATAAGTTACGTGATGGCCTTGATTTTCAAAAAACGTTTTGGTGGTTTCCCCTAATGTAGAGCAGAAGGAATCGGGATTTTCATGGGCATGTATAATGAGGACATTCATAAGAAGCTGTTTTAGTTTAGCCATTACAATATAGTTAATACTATTAATAATTAATGTAGTGTACTTTTTTAGTATCTTTCGTTTACCTAAAAGCAAAAGCACTTTTCCTATGCGCACTATTTCCGTAAAAAACCTTGTTGTAGTACTCGTTTGTGTTGGATTTCTATTGGGATGCAATTCTGCAGAAAAGACCGACAATACAGCTAAAAAAGCTTCTGAAAGGATTGACGGGAACAAACATCCCTTTGCGGAAAAGGGGTCCTATAAGAATGCCCCAGAGGTTTTAAAAAATTGGGTGGATGCCAGAGCGGGTACAGGGCAACCGGTCCATTGGGTAGCGGACGGAGGCGTATACGAATATCCCACAGGAAAGAAACTGTTCGGCATGATAGGCTTTGATAGCTCTACCGTTATCTGGCCAGATGAACCCAATGGGAAAATTGTCCATCTAACCCGCAAGACCTTTGCGTATACCGACCCGGAAACGGGGGAGGTGCTCACGGAATATAAGGGACAAACGGTAAGTCCCATTGCCTATCCCTACCAAATGATTACCTATCGATTGGAAAATGAGCGCATATACGGAGATGTGGAACAGGGCGTTGGGGATAGGGTACAAGTTATTAAAGCCGAAGACGGTATTCCCTATAGGCAAATGGGCAGCGGTTATATTTATAATGCTGCCGTTTTTTTAGATTTTCCATTGCCAAATGGGAAACAATACCAAGCATGGGAAAACTATGATTTCTTTATCCAGCCAGAAGGTACGGTAGATGAACCCCACCAAATGGCATGGCAACGCTATGGTGCTTTACCCCCTTGGGCCGGGATGCCAGATACCAAATCCATTATCCAACTGCATTCTTGGCGTGTGGAAAGCCAAGAAGAATTTCCGGAACAACTGCTGGCATGGGCCAAGGAAAACAAACCAAAATGGTTGAACCCGCCAAAAGATATCGCAGAAATACGTGCTTTACAAAAAGGTGAAGCCGGTGATGGTTGGGGGAGGTAGCATCGCAACGCCATTGTCTTTACCGGTTCCCTAGGATCGTTATGCTATTTGGCTAAAAATTCATCTATAATCTTGGCAGAATCCTCTGCTTTGTCAAAAAAAGCAAAGGCCCCTGCGTCTTGGATAACTTTACGCTCCGCAAGGGGAAGGATATCCAATAGATTTTCTTGCTTGCTTACAAACTCATCCTGCACACCTTGCAACAGCAATACAGGCATGGTTAGGCTCTCCAAAGCGGGTTGCCTGTCCCATTGAAGCACCGCATGGTGCGCATCATAAGGACGCATTCTTGTCATTACGCTATTAAGAAAAGGTCTAAGGATATCCGCTATCGATGCGTTTTTCATATAGTTAGCATAGCGTTGCCAGGCTAAGAGCAAGGATTCGCCTTGGCGATCAAGAGCTATTTTTTTCTTACTGGACAAGTTTTTGGTGAAGGCTGCTTTTTCCGCTTCGGTTTTGATTCCGCTGGTACCGGAAAGAATGACTTTTTTGGTTTTCTCTGGATGGCGATAGGCAAAATTCATGGCCATTAATGCTCCGCCATGGTGCCCCACCAAACTACATTGCTGTACATCCAAATGCTTCAAAACCGCCAAAGTAGCGTCCGTGAATTCCTCAACCCCAGGTTCATTATCTGGATCACTGGACATACCGTGTCCAGGAAGATCAAAAAGGATCATCCGGTAGCTGTTAAAGAGGTAGGGTACCAATGCAGCATATTCCTCCATACTGGAAGAGGATTGATGAATGAACAACAAAGCGGGACCGCTACCTGCGGTCGCATAATGCAATTGCCCATCATTATGGTCCAAATACCCTCTTCTTAAGGCTTTTTCTGCCGTGGTACGGTATAAATCAACAACACTTTTTTTCATAGGTATGTTCCCAAATTTTGTTTTGGGTATCGTAAAATACGTAAAAATAATTTAGTTAATTATATTAATGATTAATAATATTAACTAATTTTAATGTTTTAATCACAACAAATAGAATGGTATGGGCGAAACGGCTACAGTAACGGACCAAGATTGGCAGCAAGAAATCCAAGAATGGATGACATCCTTGCAAGAAGTGATTGATTATCAGGGAGACCAACAAGCTGCCGACCTTATAAGGCAATTACGGGCACTTGCCATACGTAAAGGAGTAATGCTGGGTGGAGAGGCCCTAAATTCACCATATATCAATACGATTAACGTTAAGAATCAACCTCCATATCCGGGAGACACGGTTATGGAGAACAAAATAGAAAATATCAACAGATGGAACGCCATGGCCATGGTCTTGCAAGGCTATGATAGCGGTGAAGGCGTTGGCGGTCACATTGCGACCTATGCTTCCGCTGCCAGTATGTATGAAGTGGGGCTCAATCATTTCTTCCGTAAAAAATCCGAGGATTATGGCGGGGATTTGGTTTCCTTTCAACCGCATGCCGCCCCTGGCGTGTATGCCCGGGCACTATTGGAAGGCCGATTGACCTTGGACAACGTACGCAATTTTAGAAGGGAATTGCAACCAGAAGGGGGATTACCTTCCTATCCGCATCCCAGACGCCTGCCTGATTTTTGGGAAATTCCATCCGCTTCTATGGGGCTTATTGGAGTAAGTGCCATTTACCAAGCCCGGTTCCAAAAGTATTTGGAGAACCGTGGACTTAAAGAGAAAAAAGGCGGTAAAATCTGGACATTTGTTGGGGATGGCGAAATGGACGAACCGGAAACCCTGGGAACCTTGAATATTGCAGTCCGGGAACAACTGGATAATTTGGTGCTTGTGGTCAACTGTAACCTGCAACGTTTGGATGGTCCCGTGCGCGGCAACGGCAAGGTTATCCAAGAACTGGAACGCAGCTTTTTAGGGGCGGGTTGGAACGTGACCAAAGTTATTTGGGGTAGCGAATGGGATTCTTTATTGGAGCGCGATCAAAAAGGCATTTTGGTCGACCGTATGAACAAAGCGTTGGATGGGGACTACCAAATGTATTCCGTACTTCCGGGTAAAGAAGTGCGCGAGCATTGGATACAGGACAATCCCGAGTTGGAAGAACTGATGCATTCCCTATCCGATGAGGAAATCAAGACCATTAAACGCGGGGGACACGACTATAAAAAGATATATGCCGCTTTTGATAAGGCTGCAAAACCAAACGGAAAACCCAGTGTCATTTTAATGAAAACCCTAAAAGGGTATGGTATGGGGGATTCCGGTGAAGGGAAAAACACCACCCACCAGAAAAAAAATATGAGCGCGGAGGAACGTATTGCAGCAGCCAAGCGTTTTGGGATTCCCCTAAGTGAAGAAGATGCCGCCAAAGCCAAATTCTATGTCCCCGCAGATGATAGTCCAGAAATTACCTATTTAAAGGAAAAACGACAGCAATTGGGCGGATTCTTACCGGAAAGAAAGGACGAAGCCCCAACCATAAAAACCCCGGGGGAAGAACTTTGGGGCGAATTTTATACCGGTACGGAAGGGCGTGAAGTATCTACCACCATGGTTTTGGTTCGTATCATCACTAAACTTTTACGACAAGACGGTATCAAAGAATACGTAGTACCCATAATTCCAGATGAGGCACGAACCTTTGGTCTGGACGGGTTGTTCCGTTATGCGGGTATTTATCAGCCCAAAGGACAACTGTACAAACCGGTGGATGCGGACAGCATATCCTACTACCGGGAAAGTGTGGACGGCCAGATTTTGCAGGAAGGTATTTGCGAAGCTGGGGCTATTGCCTCTTTTATGGCGGCAGGCTCCGCTTATGCCATGCACGGATTGCCCATGATTCCATTTTATGTTTTCTATTCCATTTTTGGTTTCCAGCGGGTAGGGGATATGATCTGGGCCTGTGGAGATATGTTGTGCAAAGGATTTTTGATAGGCGGGACTTCTGGGCGAACCACGTTAAACGGCGAAGGTGTACAGCACCAAGACGGACATTCCCATATCCTTTCCAGTATTGTACCCAATATGAAGAGTTATGATCCGTCCTTTGCATTTGAGTTAGCGACAATTGTGAAGGACGGTATCTACCGCATGTACGAACAGCAAGAAAAGATATTCTATTACATCACGGTAACCAATGAAAACTATGCCATGCCCATAATGCCAGAAGGGGTAGAAGAGGGGATTATAAAAGGGATGTACCGCTATGAGAAATCCATTAAAAAATCAAAAAGCGCAAGAAAAGCACATTTAATGGGCAGTGGTTCCATAATGATGCAGGTTTTGGAAGCCAAAAAACTGCTGGAAGCCATGGATATATCTACGGATATTTGGAGCGTTACCAGTTATACGGAGCTACAGCGTGATGCTTTGGATACGGAACGCGAACAACTTTTGGCCACTGAAGGTGAAAAACCCAAAGCTTATATCCAAGAACTGTTGGAAAAAGAAACCGGGGTGTTTGTATCCGTTTCGGATTACGTAAAACAATGGGGTTACGGCATCTCCAAATGGATGCCCAAAGCCTACCATGTGTTGGGAACGGACGGCTATGGACTTAGCGAAGCGCGCGAAGCGCTTAGAGATCATTTTGAGATCAGCCCAAAGTTCATCGCTTTGGCAGCATTACAATTGCTTAAAGAAGAAGGGGCAGTTACTGCCAAGGAAATCAAGGATTTCATTAAAGCACAGCATATAGCTACGGATAAAATCAATCCAACAACGTAAGGACATCCACCAGTAAACTGAAAACAATGACCGAGTTAAAACTTCCATCCTTAGGTGAGGGCATAGAAAAAGGGATAGTGATTTCCATCAATGTAATTGTTGGGGATACCATAGTTGCGGAACAACCACTCTTGGAAGTGGAAACCGATAAAGTAGTGGTAGAAGTGCCCGCAGATAGTACTGGGGTCGTTTCCGCTATATTAGTAAACCTTGGGGATGAGATTACAGAAGGTACCCCCATCATTTCCTTGGACAATGGAGCAGGGGTAGTAGCAGAAGCGCCAGAAAAAGAAATTTTCACCGAGGATCAAAACTCAGTTGCCATTGCCGAACCTCCCGTGGCTGTTGCCAAACCCCAAGCCGCCACGGCCAAGGTGGCCACAAAAACAAGTACACAAGAAATAAAACTACCCTCCTTGGGCGAGGGGATCGAAAAAGGGACCGTCATTAACATTATGGTCAAAGAAGGGGATGTCGTAGCAGCGGAACAAGCCTTGATGGAAGTAGAAACCGACAAGGTGGTCGTAGAAGTACCTGCGGATTTTCCCGGCACCATTATGGAGATACTGGTAAACATCGGTGATGAAATAGGGGAAGGGGCACCCATTTTAAAAATAAGCTCTGGAGCCAATACGGAGGGCGCACAAGAACCCGTACAGGAAACTATTCCAGAAAAAGTAGTACTACCAGAACCTAAAGAAGAGGAACCCAAGCCTATCGGCAAGGAGTCAGTAGCGCCAAAGAGCCCACCAATAACAACTACAGTTCCATCCAGTAGTGGAAAAAGAGGGTTTAGGGCATCGCCTTTGGCAAAAAAGATAGCACGGGAAATTGGGATTACCCTAGCCGACATTCCTGTGGACCAACCCGGTAAGCGTATTTCCGTAAAAGACGTTAAGAATTATGCCAAACAGCTTATCCAAAATAGGAGCACCAGCGTAGGAACGCCAATCATGGCCTTGCCGGACCTAAGCAAGTGGGGTGCTATCCGTAAAGAAGGGATGACGGGGATCATGCAGGCCACCAGTAAGAACATGACCACTTCCTGGAGCCAGATTCCGCATGCGTGGTTACAAGAAAAGGTAGATATCACCTATCTGGAAAAACAACGCCAAACCCATAAACATGCCATAAAAGCAAAAGGAGGATCCCTCACCATTACCGGAATATTGGTGAAGGTCATGGCCAAAGCATTGCAAGATTTTCCTATTTTCAATGCCAGTATCGATGCCCTTAATAATCAGTTGGTCTACAAAGACTATATCAATATTGGGGTTGCGGTAGATACGGACCGGGGCTTGTTGGTGCCCGTACTTAAGAATGCGGATGAGAAAAACATTACCGACATCGCTTTGGAATTGAGCGATTTGGCCCAAAGGGTCAAACAACGCAAAATAGGTGCGGCGGATTTAGAAGGGGGTACCTTTACCATTTCCAACTTGGGCGGTATTGGGACATCCGCCATATTTCCCTTGGTCAGTTTTCCGCAAGTGGCCATTCTAGGGGTGGCCGCCAGTCAGACCGAAGCCGTTTGGGTAGACAATCAGTTTCAACCCAGATTGCTCATGCCGTTGACCATAGGGTTTGACCATAGGATCATCAACGGGGCAGATGCCGCGCGCTTTTTACAGCATGTAAAAAACCTATTGGAAGATTGGTTTATGTGGAATATCTAAGGCAGAAGTAAGGTGGGCATTCCCCTTGGGCCGGGCTATCGCTACTCGCTTTTTGATGCCAAAAGAGCTCAAACAGGCCGCTCTATCCCTAATGCAGGCTTAAAGTGTAACAACGACCTTTCCGCAACTTTTACCGGCCAGTAGATAGTTAGAGGCATCGATGATTGAGGCAATACCCTTAAATTCCGTGGGATCTACCTTAACCTGCAGTTTTCCGCTTTGGTATTGTTCAAAAAGAAAGCGGCGCGCAGCTGGGTGTTCCTCCTTGTACAGATGGTTCATAAAACAACGTACCGATGCCCCTTTCCAATAGAGCTTTTCATATACCCGAGCCCCGGTCACCTGTTCAAATTGGGGCAACGCAAATTCGGTAGCCAGTCCACTGACCACCAGCCTGCCCAAAGGGGCCAAATTGGGCAGTAGGGCATCAAATATAGAGGTGCCGACCGAATCGAACCCAACATCGATTTGGTTTTGGTATTCTTCGGCGAGTACGGTGCTAACCTCCTCCTTTCTATAATTGATGATGCGGTCACAAGCGTTTAAACCTTGTAAGAGCTGTTTCTTTTCTTCCGTACCGCAAATCCCGACCACATGGCAGTTTTTCTGTTTGGCCAATTGCGCTACCAAATGCCCCAATCCTCCAGCGGCGGCGGATACCACAATGGTTTCCCCCTCCTTTAGTTCTGCCACGTTTTTAAGGGCCAAATAGGCCGAAACCCCGGTGGGGTTTAGCGTAAGGTATTCCGGACTTGCTTCCGGAATCTGCACAACTTCTTTGGCCTCCAAAACCTGATATTCTTGATAGGCCGTACCTACCCTTACCGTGGATACCGCTTGACCTAAATTTATACTGGTTACCGCATTCCCTTTATCTACGACACTACCAACCGCCTCCACACCAAACACATAAGGAAAAGCAACCTTGATATACGGAATGTTCCCGCGGTACAGCTCCCGATCATAAATAGCATTGATTCCAAGGTATTTATGTTGGACCAACACCTCTGTAGCTTCTAATTTTGGTAGGGACCGTTGTTGCAGCGTACTAGCTTCAGTAATGGTTTCAGCAAATTGGGTCAATGCTAATTGCGTATTGGTTGGCATCTTTAAACTATCTTTAATGGATGAATCGTGTTGCATGGAATTTTTAAAGAAAAACCTCTTGGTCTTTTTTGTAATGTATGTCCTTTTGGGCCATTCACAAAATAGCATACTAAAAATCGCTGACTATTATCCGTTTTCCGATGGAAATGAGTGGCGGTATACCGCACCAGAAACGTGGAAAGATGGTGATTATATCTCCCGAATAGCTGCGAAGTTTGCAACTTCGTACCATCCACAGTATGCTATATGAGTAAGAAAAGCAACAATTCAAAGAGCGTTTTAAATTTGTTTTCCGGTCTTGCGTTATATGTTGGTTTCGAAGTTGCCAACTTGGAAGAGCGGGGCAGAGCAAGGATAAATCTCCCTTCTTTCCTTGGCTTCAGTTCCTGTGAGCTTGCTTATTTATGTAAAGTATAGTTGAAGTTAATTACTGGCACCTCTTCTGTAGGCATAGTTTTTCTATAAAAATCAACCGCATGAGCATCGACCTTATCCGCTTGTACATACATTTCTTCAAATCCTTTTTTGGTATAAAATGCATTCACTTCTGCGATCAATTGTTTACCTATTCCCTGTCTTTGAAGGTTGCTAGCTACAGCCAAATCATAAATGTAGGCAAGCGGTTTTTCTGAGTAGTATTGTTCCAAAACATAGGTGGTTAATCCGCCTACAACATGGTTGTTATCCAAAGCCACAAAAACATCAAAGTTGGGTCGCTCAAGAAGGTTTTGAAGGTAGTTAGGTTGGGGAAGGGAAAAATCCTTCATTTCAAACACCTCTCCGAACAGTTTGACAAGCGCCATAAACTCCGGCACGTTATTTTCTTTAAGTCGTTTAATTTTTAGCGATTCTCTTATACTCATTTTGTCCTATTGATCTAGTACGACCCTAAGTTACCCGTTTTTCGGTGTTAGTTGATATTGCAACATTGCTAATAAATTGTGGTTTCTAACAGTTTAGTAAAATTACTTTTTTACTATTACATAGGTTTTTGTTCTTATTCAATTCTTTTTAGATTTTTGGTAATACTAGAGTGTCAATTTTCCTAAGGGAGCGAACATAGCTACTTCATTCTAATAAACAGTCC
>CALGQU010000139.1 GCA_937959125.1 uncultured Croceitalea sp. | reverse complement strand
TCCTTGTAGGTGGGCCTAACTTTTTATTGGATAATATCTACTTCTTCACAAACTAGTTTGCGAAGCTAAAAACTATGGAAATAAAGCTAAAAAAGGAAAAATGAATACAGGAAAATTAAACCAAATACAAATCCCGGTATTGGGATTAATAGTATTACTTTTTATGGGTTGCGCAACGGAAGATACCCAAACGGTAGTGAATTTTACTACGCGTATTACGATGCAGGACGAATTTAATGTCGATGGTGCTCCAAACGGTAACATTTGGGGTTTTGATATTGGAACAGGAGAGAATGGTTGGGGCAATAATGAATTACAATATTACACCGACCGGGAACAAAATGTAAAGGTAGAGAACGGTGTTTTGGTCATTACGGCGCAGCGGGAAGATTTTGAAGGCTCCGCCTTTACTTCGGCAAGAATGCTTACCCAAGATAGGTTTGAACAAGCATTTGGGCGTTTTGAAGCTCGCATACGACTTCCGTTTGGTCAAGGAATGTGGCCTGCTTTTTGGATGTTGGGCGCAGACATTGATGAAAATCCTTGGCCTGCGGCCGGAGAGATTGATATTATGGAATATAGAGGGCAGAACCCAAGTGTACTTATTGGGAGTATGCATGGACCAGGGTATTCCGGTGGAGATGCCATATCAAAAGAATTTGTTATCCCCAATGATAGGTTCGATACGAGCTTCCATGTATTTGGGATCGAATGGGGACCGGATGAAGTAAATTTCTATGTGGATGATGTACTGTACAATCAAATCACAAGAGAAGATGTTACCGGACCATGGGTTTTTGACAAACCCTTCTTTATCCTAATGAACCTCGCCGTTGGCGGAACCTTTGTAGGTTCCCCAAATGCAGAAACGGTTTTCCCGCAATCCATGCTGGTAGACTATGTGCGTGTGTACGAAAACACTAACCTTAACAGAAACTAAACTAGACGATTATGAAATATTTTGTAAACAAGACCAAGTATATATTTTTGTTGGTACTCGCTATATCCTTTTTTGGATGTGAAGAAGATGATGAGGCAAATTTACCGCAAGTGGTTGCCGGTTTCACATTTACCCAAGTCCCAAATACGGGAGCCGTATCCTTTATCAATATATCCGAAGAAGCGCAGCGTTTTGAGTGGGATTTTGGGAACGGCGAAACTTCAACGGAAATCAACCCAATACGTGTTTTTGAGGAAGGTACGTTTACTGTAACCCTTACGGCAATGAATATTGCCGGGGCTTCTGACATATTCGAAGATCAAATTACCGTGGTATTGCCAGAGCCAGAGGCAGGCTTTGATTCCGGATTATTGTCCAACGGCGATTTTTCCAATGGTGGTGAAAGCTGGATAGGAAATGCGTTAAATGTAGTCACGGAAGGCGGTAACTCCTTTAATTTGGCTACGGTGGAAACCGCAGGAAACCCATTTGACGTGAATCTAAGCCAAATAGTGGAGATTGTTCAAGGCACTAATTATATATTAACTTTTGACGCCTCATCAGATAGGGCAAGGACGATACTTGCCGGCATTGGATTGAACGAAGCACCATTTACCAATACGGCGCCTATGGTAAATTTGACTACGGATACCCAAACATTCATGTTACAATTGAGTGCTGCCGATTTTGGAGGTGCCAATAGCCGCATTCTTTTTGACTTGGGCGCAGAAGTAGGTACCGTTGTCATTGATAACGTTTCTTTAGTAGAAGGTGGTGATGGTAGTGATTCTGCTGCTGGAGATGATGGCGGTGATGATATGATGGGCGGCGATATCCCCACGGAAGCGGCACCAACCCCGACTCAAGATGCAGCAAACGTGACTTCGGTTTTCAGTAATGCATATACGAATGTAGAAGGGACGAACCCTAGGGCCTTTGGAAATGATGGAGGGGCTACTTTTTCTGAGATTCAAGTGGAAGATGATGACGTATGGAGCTATGCCGCTACCAATTTCGTTGGACTACAGAACGATGGCGGGTTTGACGGACGTACAAACTTCAGCATGGACGTATGGGTGGCCGAAGACGTTCCGTTCCGTGCCGGTCTCATCTCCTTTACCGATCCTGTATCCCGTGAGGACGTGGAGGTCAACCTAACCGGAGGTCAATGGACCACTATTGATGTGGCACTTGCAGATTTGGTCCAGTCACTTGGTAACGAAGGTCCGTTGCCAGACGCCCCAACGATTAACCAAATCATCTTTGACGTATTAGGCGATGGGGTAGAGGCGGACATTTTTGTGGACAATGTATTTTTCTATACAGCTGAAAGTGAAAGTGAAGGTTCTCTAGTAGCTTGTGACGGTGGGGAACTAGTAAACGATTTTGAAACGGCTGATGATAGTATCTTTAACAATTTTGGTGGTGGCGTCGGAACGATAATAGACAATCCGGACACATCGGTTAACACAAGTGCCAGAATAAGCCAGTATGTAAAAAATGCAGGTGAGGTTTTCGGTGGGATAACGATAGAGGTTGATCCAGATATTGATTTTAACGCAGGTGTGTTCTCTATAGATGTAAATTCCCAAGCGGTCAGACAGCTTTTGTTCAAACTGGAAGGGCTAAACATTGAAACAATTGTACCAACATCGGGTGCTGGCTGGGAGACCATTACTTATGATTTTAGCCAAATAGCGGGTAACATTGGCACCGCTACCGCAATCACTCTTATAATGGATAATGGCACGGCTGGTGACGGTAGTGCTGATTTCACAATACAGTTTGATAATATAAGGTTGTGTAGCAACGAAACTTCAGATGGAACAAGTGGATTGGAAATTTGTGACGGTGGGGAACTAGTAAACGATTTTGAAACAGCAGATGATAGTATCTTCAACAATTTTGGTGGTGGTGTCGGAACGATAATAGACAATCCGGACACATCTATTAACATAAGTGCCAGAATAGGCCAGTATGTAAAAAATGCAGGTGAGGTTTTCGGTGGGATAACGATAGAGGTTGATCCAGATATTGATTTTAACGCAGGTGTGTTCTCTATAGACGTAAATTCCCAAGCGGTCAGACAGCTTTTG
>CALGQU010000138.1 GCA_937959125.1 uncultured Croceitalea sp. | reverse complement strand
GTTTTGGCTTTTTAAGTTCCATCGCCAACATAGAACCGGGAACTGACCTTCTAAGTTTACAAGAAACAACGGGTATACCTACGGAAAACAATATCGGAACGCCTACGGAGCCAAAGGAAATTACGGTTGACATTACCGATTTTCCAGACGACGAATTATGCAATTCGCTTGCCGGTCAAGGCTCGGACTATTTCGCTTCTTTCACGGAAAACAGCAATAACGGGAATCCATCACAGATAATGATAACAACAAGAGGCGCGAATACCAGTCCAAATGATGTGTTCCTGTACAACACCGGATTTGATTGTAATAACAATGCCTTCTCAGTTGTGGATGAATATCGTTATCTATTCTTAGAAGATTTCGTTGATTCCTCAGCTAGCTTTTCAGATTTTACTATACCGGACTTTAGAACTGCAAATCTTCCAAATGGGGTAACGGGTTTTAATTTTGTTTTGTTAGGCTATGCTAACCAGGCGTCCTTTGAAGCTAACGAATTGAGATTTCTTTATCAAAACAATATCCTGAACCAGCAAGATCTCAACATTCAAGCCATAGAAATCCCAATAATTCCAGAATATCCTATTGTAGTTAATTCTGCAATTGTTTTCTTAACTGATGGCAGGTCCGTTACTTCTACCTCAATTGGTGAAAATACCGCAATCAATATACCTAATTGGCAAGCTCTTAGAAATGGTGATAGTGTAGAAGTAACCGGAGATTTTGATGCGTTCAATTTTTCGCTAAGTGTGAGCGGGTCGAACAACAGTTTTATTAACTGGTTATATTACAATGAACGTAGAGAAGTAGTAGCGATTCCTTTTGATTCTTTTGAAATCCCTCAGGAATTTTTGGATACTCCGATAGGTTCTGATTTAAATTTTTCTTCTCTAAATTCGAACAGCTCGTTAAACATAACTTTAAGGGGTTCTTCTGAAAACCTGAACTACGAACAATTTATACTTGCTTCGCTAGTTACCAACTCCTCAATTCTGGGAAATACCCAAAGTCTTAGTATTGATTTATGATTCCCTATCTTTTTTGATGTTAAAACAATCGCATTTGTCCATCTTTATAGGTCTCATGCAAATCGGTCCGTAAGGCTGGAAAACTTTTATCCTTAAAATACTTCTGCCTTGCTAGTTTGGCTATGGCGTGGATTTGGGTCGCCATGTTTCCTTGGCCCCTACTCCGTATGCCAAACCGGCTATCATTTAAGGTACCCCCGTGGCACTCCTGTATTTGGTGCAACACTTTATCCGCCCTATCGGGCATTGCTTTTTTTATCCAATCCGTAAATAATTGCCCTATGGCACCGTTCAAACGCACCACGGTAAGCCCAAAGGAGAGGGCACCATGTTCCGATGTTGTTTTTGCCAAGGCCAATAATTCATGACTGTTGATGCCGGGAATCATAGGGGCCAGCATCGCATTAACGGGGATTCCATTTTCTGAAAGGGCCTGTACGGTTTTCAGTCTTTTTGTAATGGTGGCCGTACGTGGTTCCAAGAGCCGTCTTGTTTTTTCGGATAGTGTGGTGATGGATACGTTAACCCCTACCAAATTGTATTTGGACAGCTCTTTAAGCAAGTCTAGATCCCTAAGGACTAGGGCGTTTTTAGTGATAAGCCCTACCGGATGTCTATATTTTAAAAACACTTTCAAACATTGGCGGGTAATCTCAAATTTTCTCTCGGCAGGTTGGTAGCAGTCCGTATTACCTGATAGTACTATGGTGGCGGCTTTCCAACGTTTACTCTTTAGTTTTTCCTCCAACAATTTTGGGGCATCTTTCTTTACCAAAATCTTACGCTCAAAATCCAAGCCCGCACTATACCCCCAAAATTCATGGGTATTGCGCGCATAGCAGTAGATACAGCCATGCTCACACCCTTGGTAGGGATTCATGGAATACGACATCACCACATCTGGACTAGTGACCTTATTAATAATGGTCTTGGGAAATATGGGGATATACTCGGTTCCATTGCCTACTGCTTCTTCCCCGGCCAAGCGGCAATACTCCAGAAAATCATCGCGTATTTCATACACCTGGCGTTCAAACCTATTGTGCACGTTTTGCTGGGCGCCTCGTCCTTTCTGGAAGTTCTTGGAATTCAAATTAGGATTTATTCCAAATTTATGGATTTAATCCTTTTTATAGAATTGGAAGATGTTAAAATGATTACCGTTCCAAAATTGGTTTTTCTATAACCTCTCCCCAACCATTTCGCCTTCGGCACCAAAGGTCAACCGGACGGTATTCCCCTCAAACACATAGCTCAATTGGGCAAAGGTGCTGTCCGATACGATGGCGGCTTCTATAGCGGCATAAAAAGCGGTTGCAAATTGGGTGTCCGCTACCTCCGTAGTCATAAATTCCAAAAGGGTCAGGGTATTGGTGCCATCCAACCGGTAACGGCCCCCAAAGGCATTGACACTGGTATTCCCTGAATAGCTGCCGTCTGCATTAAAAGTGATACTAATGGTTTCTTCCGTTGGGCTAAGTTGATTTAAAGTCGCCTCTGAAACCTGTATCGATGTAATCCGCCATTCCCCCACAAAAACATTGGATGCAATGGAATCGTCCTCACTACAGGAGTTCAACATAGGTTGTACAACCACACAAAACACAAGGGCCAACAGCATACGTTTCATAGTATTTTAATTGAATTCGACCTTTACCAATTGTTTTTTAGTTCCCTTCTTGGCATAAAACAGCAATTCGTCGTCTTTAACATCAATCAATGGTTTGGAGACCATTAACGGAAGCCGGGCTTCTTTGCTATCGATCATCTTTTCATAGCTCATTTTTCCTGCTGCATTTAATGATATTAGAAACACGTTCCTGTTTCCTGTAAGGCCCTGTTTAAAAATCAAACGCTCCCCATTGATCAGTTGCGGGTTCTCTGCAGCCGTACTGATAAAAAAGTAGGTAGTACCATCCTTGGTATGGGAGCTGTAGGACACATAGGCTTCATCTCCTTGGGTCACTTCTGTCTTATTGATGTTACGCGCCCAAATAAGGTTTCCGTCCAAGGCCATTTTTGCACTTACAATATCATTATAGTGGTACCGCTCTACTTTCATGCGTTGCCCAGCACCATTGCGCTGCATACTGCTGGTTACAAAATATTCTTCCGCATTAAAAAGGATTTTCTTGTCTTTGGTGAGGGATACGTTCTTAAAAATAAGATTGTTGATTTCCTGTTCTTCATCCCTACCAAACTTATCCTGCATAAACTGCTGGGAAAAGGGATTGTATTTTTGGGAGCGTACCGCTAAGGAATTTGCATCGACTTCAAAAAAGGAAAGTCCATTGTAGCGGTTATCCTTTCTATCGGCATAAAAACCTACGCAAAACAGCTTATCATCCACCAGCATGGGATACAGCCCCTCCGAAAATTTGCCGGGTTTGTCAAAGATTTGGGTTTTAGCACTATTCCCATTTATCTTGAGCAATTCATATTGAAACTTGCGTTCTTCAGCCTTAAAACGTTTCTTTTTAAAATAGGCTTTTCCTACCAAATAGGCTTCTTGCCTATCCTTGGAAAGCACCAACTTTTCAAAGGCATAGTTTTTTTCTTCTGCCGCTACGGATAGATCGTACTCCCATTTTTTGTTGAGGTCATCATCAAAAAGATGTACCGTATGCTTGTTCTCTTTCCCTTTTTTATGGTGGGTACTTATGAGAAATCCTGTTTTTTCTTGATTCAAAAGTAGTGTAGTGGTGAATCCTTTTTTAAAATCCCTATTGTAATAGTTCTTTCCAAAAGCCCCTTCTACCACAGCGGTCTTGTATTCCAACAAGCGTTTTTGTTTAAAATCAAAATTTACCAAACTGCTGGTATGTGCCCAATACTCATAGGTGCCACGGTCAAAATCATAGTTAAAAAAGACCAGGTTCAACTGCCCGTTCTTTATAAAACCATCTACAAACTGAAGTCCACGTAGTTTATAGTTAAACTCGGAGAGCAATTCCAAATCGCTGTTATAGTGTTCTATAATATAGCCCTTGGGCTTTAAGATCAAACCTTGATAATAGGAACGGACCAGTACATACCCTCCATTACCATCATCATCAATGGTCACAAGATTGGAGTACCGATAACGGTCGTTCAGCTTTTCCCCAAAGTCATAGGAAACATGGGCTTTTTGTGCGGTAACAGTAGTGAACAACCCAAAACTAAGGGTTGCTAAAAGTAGGAGTTGTTTGATCATCATTTTAGGCTTGGAGCTACCTAACTATGACCCGGGAAAATCAGCTTTTCGTTTTTCTAAAAAGGCCGTAGTACCTTCTTTAAAGTCTTGGGTTCCAAAGCAGGCACCAAAGGCATCAATTTCCGTTGCATAGCCATCGGTATCATAGCTATAACCAGCATTTACGGCTTTTATTGCGTGTGCAATGGCCACAGAACTGTTATTGCTGATCTTACCCGCCAACTTCTGGCAAAGGGGCAACAGCTCTTCTGGACCAACTACATAGTTCACCAAGCCATAGCTTAGGGCCTTATCTGCATTGATCATTCCGGCCGTCATCACCATTTCCATGGCACGCCCTTTACCTACCAGTTGCGGAAGACGTTGCGTACCACCGTAACCGGGAATAACACCAAGGCTTACCTCTGGCAATCCCATCCTGGCATTGTCACTGGCTACCCTAAAATGTGCGGACATGGCCAGTTCAAGGCCACCACCCAGGGCAAATCCATTGACTGCAGCAATGACCGGAGTACCTAGGTTTTCAACAAAGGAAAAGAGCATCTCTTGCCCTTTGGCGGCCAAAAGGCCTCCTTCTTCCACAGAGAAATGGGCAAACTCGGAAATATCAGCTCCGGCAACAAAAGCTTTTTCACCACTGCCTGTAATGATAATTACTTTTATGTTTTTATCCCCATCCAATTCCTTAAATGCATCGTGCAGTTCCGTAATGGTCCGTTTGTTGAGCGCATTCAGTTTTTTAGGGCGATCAATGGTAATCGTAGCAATATTGTTTTCCTCTTCTATGTAGATATTTTGGTATTCCATAATCAAAAAAATAAGTGCTTTTAAAACACCTCTAAGATACTCATTTCGGCAGGTCCAGATAGCGTTAAAAAAGAATTAAACTCCTCAAGCACCCGTAAGTAAGGCGTTCCTATGGACTACTAATTGTTTATAATTATAAAAAAAGAGAAATGCAGAAATTTGAACCGTCCTGTTATATAGAGAAAGAGGCTATCATAAAAATCCGATTTTCCAAGGAGGAGGTCCTTTTGGACAAGCAGCAAAAACAAAGTCGTAAAACGGACCTAAACAGGGCGTTACAACTGGGCAATTTGCTAAAAAATAAGGTCAATATCTACTTTAAGGATGTGGAAGAAAACCTGATGCGGGTGAACACGACCATATGGGGTGTTACTACGGATGCCGTCATCCTTAAGCAGGGTATCCTTATTCCCAGGAATAGAGTGGTCTTTGTCGATTAAAACCTTGTTGGAAACCGCTTGTTTTCCTTCACTCTCAATTTACTATGAGGTTATGTTGATGGTTTTGAATGAAAAAACGAATGGGATGCCGAAACGAGTTCGGCATGACGCCACCCTCAAAGAATCGTAATAGTTATGTTGTACTAGAGGGAAATCCGCAGAAAAATAAGGCGACAACCCTTAACTTTCCTTGGGAAACATCACGGTGAAAACGGTTCCTTTTCCAATTTGGGAGGTAAAGTCGATACTGCCCTTATAATTTTCCACAATATTCTTTACCATACCCAAGCCCAAGCCCATACCGGAGGATTTTGTGGTGAACTTTGGCTCAAAAATCTTGTCCTTAAATTCATCGGCAATACCTACACCGTTATCCGCTACGGATAGTTTCACCTGATCGTTATGGGAAGCCACGGTAACCAAAATTCTGGGGTTTTCCGTTTCTGGAACCGCTTGTATGGCATTCTTGACCAAGTTGGTAACAATGCGGATCAACTGCGTGCGGTCTACCTTGGCGATAATCTCTTCCTCGTCCGCAATAAAATGGATGTAGGGTTCATGAAAAATATCCAAAGCCAACTTGGACACCTTGACCACATTTAGGGTTTCCTTTTGCTGTGCGGGCATATCGGCAAAATTGGAAAATGCCGAAGCAATATTGCTCATCGTATCTATCTGTTGCACCAAAGTAGTGGAAAACTCCTTCATCTTGTGCTCCGCCTTGGGGTCGTTGGGATCGAACTTTCGTTCAAAACTCTGCACCGTCAATCGCATGGGGGTCAGCGGATTCTTAATTTCATGGGCTACCTGTTTTGCCATCTCACGCCAGGCCTGCTCCCGCTCACTACGTGCTAATTTTGCGGCACTCTGCTCCAACTCATCGATCATCCCATTATAAGAATCAATAAGCTTCCCTATTTCTTCGGAAGGGTTTTCAATCGAGATTTTTTCGTTGCGTTTGTTCAAGTTGGTTTGGGTCATTTTATCAGCAACCGTTTGCAGGGATCGCGTGATATATTTGGATACAAAATAGGCCATGCCTATGGCGGAAATCAGCATCAACAGGTATACACCTCCCAAGCGGAACATAAATTCCCTAAGCTCCATATCGTTAAAGGAATTGTCCTCAAAATAGGGCAGGTTCATAATGCCAATAGGCTTAAACTTAGGGTCGTTAATGTATTTATAGGATGCCTTATAATTATCGCCTGCCGTGCTTTTTTCTTCTACATACCGTCTATCTGGACTTTCCAACAAATGGTTCAATACCTCCGCATCCAAACAATTGGAAACGGAATCTGCCTCAAAGGCCGGTTTGGAGCTTTTGATCAAAGCCCCTTCCAAATCATAAATGTTGAAGTTTACATTTTGGACGTCGGCAATCTTATAAATCTCATCCCTAAAAATATACTGGAGGTTTTCCGTGCAGGGTTCATAGGTGGTTTCCTTAAGCACGTAATCGATGCTCTGTAGGATCTGCTCTTCCTTACGCTCCAATCGATTTTCATGATAATCCTTGGATTGTTCACGGTATTGGTATAAGGTTACCCCTGCAATTAACACAGAAGCTATTAACACCAAGAGGATCATGGTGAAGAAAATACGGGACCGTAACGATAGTTTTTTTAACAAACGGATGTTCTTTGGCCATAAAGTTAGCAATAATCGAACCAAAGGTGGACAGTGGACAGTGGACAGTGGACAGTGGACAGTGGACAGTGGACAGTGGACAGTGGAAGGAACAAAATCCCGCAACCATTCACGAATTCTTCTTATTTCTTGAATCTTTCGTCTTTTTTCTTGATTCTTTTTTCTTGACTCTTGTATTTGAACTTGCCTACGCCTCAGGGTTCTTATCGCGAATTCTTTTGTAAAGGCGAATCCCAAGCATCAATAGCATCCCTAATACGGCTATGCCGACCACGCCATAAATCCAATTGACCGCACTTTTAAGTACCACCAAAAACACCACGGCAAAGAGGATTAGGGTAGTTGCCTCATTCCAGATCCGCATAAAATTGGAGGTGTATTTGACCTCATCCTTTTGAAATTGTTTGAAAATCTGATGGCATTTAAGGTGATAGGCCATTAAAAGGGCCACAAAAGCCAGTTTTACATGCATCCACGATTGGGAGAGCCATGTGGGCATTAACACCAACAACCAAATGGCAAAAAAGGTGCATAATATGGCTGATGGCCAAGCAATGATATACCACAGGCGTTTGGTCATCAACTTCAATTGCTTGGTAAGAATATCTTTTTCCGGATTAGGTTTTGCGTGGGCTTCAATATGATAAATGAACAAACGCGGAATGTAAAATAAACCTGCAAACCAAGTGACCACAAAAATAAGATGAAGCGATTTTATATAGGGATACATTTCTGGTTTCTGGTTTCTGGTTTCTGGTTTCTGGTTTCTGGTTTCTGGTTTCTGGTTTCTGGTTTCTGGTTTCTGGTTTCTGGTTTCTGGTTTCTGGTTTCTGGTTGGTAAAAGTATAAAAGCTTAGTCCACAATACCCATCTTTTTCAGTAAAAAACTGGCGTTCATATTTTGGCAAACCCCTTGTTTAAAGGTATAATCAAAGAAGAGTTCCCCATTTTTTATTTGGGCATCAAAATAATGGTTTTTTACCTTTCCCATGTTTTTGGCCACTTCACAAAGGCTTAAATCATGCGTAGCAATAATTCCGGACGCTTTTAGACCGACCAATTTTTCCAAGAATTTTTTGGAGCCTACCGCCTTATCCGTACTGTTGGTGCCTTTTAAGATCTCATCCAAAATAATAAAGTGAGGAGTTTCTTTAATAGTGCTAATGATATATTGCAAGCGTTTTAACTCGCTAAAAAAGTAGCTTTCGTCATCGGTGAGGCTATCCGAGGTGCGCATGCTGGTTACCAATTTTATGGGGCTGTAGTCCATGGCACTAGCACGCACGGGAAGTCCCGTATTTGCCATGACCACTTGTAAGCCTACCGTTCTTAAAAAAGTGCTTTTACCGGCCATATTGGCCCCGGTGATTACAAAAAATTCATCGTTGGCAATCTCAAAATCGTTGGCTACGGCAGTCTCCGGTGCCAAAAGGGGATGTACACATTGTTTGGCCACCATGGTCTTGTTCGCAGTGCCAATGTTAGGGAATACATGGTTTTGATGGTTAAAGGCATAGTTACCCATACTGATGTAGGCATCAAAAAAAGCGATAGCCTGAAACCATTGGGCCACCTCATCCTTATGCTTGGCAATCCAGCCTTCAATGCCTTTACACACATACAAATCGCGAAGCATAAAACCATTGGTAAACAGACCAATGATAATGTTGTTCCGCTGGTCCAAGGCGTCCAACATTTTAGAAAAACGATGAACGGTCTTTGAACTGGTATGGTCCCCTTCCAGGATTTGCCGCTGCCGCTCCTTTAGTACATCACTGGAAAATTCCTTTTGCTCCAACAGTTGTAAGAGCTTGCCATACTGCTTAAAGGTAGCCTGTATCTTTGAGGTTTGTGCGGAGAGTTTCCCTATTTGTTTGATATACTTTCCCGTAATGCCCAGTCCTAAAAGGAACATGCCAAAAACCACATAGCCGGAGAGCATTCCCGCCACGTATAAGCCCCAGGCCAATAGGGATAACCCAGTATAAACAAAACTTGCTATACGAATGTGTTTGGGAACAAAAGGTGTGTAGGTATTAAGCCATGCTACCACGCTTTTTGCGGGCACCTCGGCAGTGACCAAGGTAGCCACAGCCTCAAAATGTTGGAACCATTCCGGGTTTTGGGACAGTTCTTGTACCGCCTCTTGTTTTTTGGGAATATCCAGAATATCATTGGACAATAACAGTCCAGAAAGCATTTGGCTTCCACTTGGCAATGCCGTTCTGTTGAGGTATTGAAAAAATGACCCACGCCCAAACAAGTCCAAATCCTTACTAAAGGCGTGGTTTCCGGTTTCAAATGCCTCTCCTGTAGGCAAATGGAAATAGTCCCGCTCCAAAACCCTTAGTTCGGTAGTGTTCCATTGCAATTGGGCTTCCAGCAATTTCTTTTCGTACCGTAGTTTGTTATGCCGTACGATTAAAAAAACGAAGAGCGGAACAATTACCAACAGTCCAACAAGCAACAATGGTTCTTTTTGCCACGCAAAATAGCCCAAGGTCAGCGCAACTAGAAACAACATCAAGCGCAATAGACTTGAGAAGGCAAGTCTGGCTTTTAACGCTTCCAGTTCCTTACCAAGCTCTTTTAACTGTTGGCCGTAGAACGATTTGGGGTTTGTGGTCATCTGCTGTCTGTTCTAAACTGAGCGAGTTTTCATAGGCGTTTCGCCTATTTTATCGCAGTACGAAGGTAGCAAATGCCCAAGGATTTTTTAACCCTAACAAGGCAGTAACATGGGGCAAAACGAATCCCGGAGAACAATACCCTAAACTAGGGACTTCCAATTCTCTTTACCGGCCCAAGAATGCTTACAATTGTTTTAGCACAATATTCTTATCGCTGACCTCATAAGGTTCCCCAGAATGTACTTGTAAGCAAATGCATTCACTTGTATGGACATCATCAGTAATTAATTTATAGGAAGCTATTCTTGTGGTTTTTTAGATTCTATTAGTTCCTTTAGTTTGGATAGGGAAGCTTTAATTTCTTGTGAATCACTCTTTCTATACATCAAATCGATTTTACGTAGCATAGCTCCATAATTTGCGTTGGGATAAAGTTGAACCAATTCCGTAAAATATTCGTCAATTCCCTTTGCTAGCATACTCTTACCATTTTCTGAAAATGCTTTTTCGTCGTTGATTTTGTCTAAATAGATATTAAAGTTGTCTATTATAGTTCCAATATTGGAATTGATATTATTCCTTACTGAAATCGAATTGGGGTCATCCGCGGCCTCAAGAATTTCAT
>CALGQU010000137.1 GCA_937959125.1 uncultured Croceitalea sp. | reverse complement strand
TGGATAGTATGAAAAAACTTTTGATAGCTGCATTTTTAATGACTGCCTTGGGACAAGCCAACAACAATGGCTCCATGGCTACTGAAAATATTGTCGTACCCTTTGAAATTCCAAATACTTACAAGAAAATAGAAGCCAAGGAATTACCGGCCCCAGTGGTAGAGGCTTTGCTAAAGGAATACCCCACTTCCAAATTGGGTGCGGCCTATAAAAACCATGAGGACAAGTATAAATTGATCATGGTGCTGCAAAGCGGTACAAGAAGGACCGTGTATATAGATGCCTACGGCCGTTGGTTAAAAGGATAAAACCAAAGAATTCAAAAGCTCCATTAAATAAAAAAGACCGTCTTCCATTAGGAAGAACGGTCTTCTTGTCCTGCTCAAATTTTAAATTTAATACAGCGTAGTCAATGCTGTTCGATCTCCAGAGGTAAACGGTCTGTCCGTACCATTGCTGCAGGCCAACATATAAGAACCGGCTTCCGCTCCGGCAGGTGTTCCAGGAATAAAGATAGCTCCAACACCAGCTTGTCCTTCATCACCACCCGTACCACAACTAAAAGACCTATCAAAGAAATCGGTATGTCTAAAACCAATGGCATGCCCTATTTCATGGGCAATTACGGTGACCACATCTGCTGGAATGGTCGCCCTTCTACTTCGAGGGGCGTATATTCTATTGTTCAAAACAATTGGGGAAGCGGGATTTCCGGCAGCATCTGGGAAACCGGCACTCCGCCCTAAAACATTTCTTGGCAATCGCTCTGCAAGGATATCAATATCCGCCCCCGCAGAATTGGCTCTTTGGAAGAACAAGTCAAGATTTAAAGCATTATAACGGGCCAAAGCTTCGTCAAATGCGGTTTGGGTAATGCTGGGGAAGGCCGTATCCATGTATACACTCACGGTTCTGGGAGAGCTCACTAAATTTGTAGTACGGTAATGCTCCGTAGCCACTTCCCCACCATTGTCAACGCTTACCCTTGGGGACAATTCATTGATTTGTTGTAGTGTGAGGAAAATATCTCCTTCCACCGCATAACCGGAAATTCCGTTTAAGGTCGTTGATTCTAAGTTTTCGGTATCAAAACCCGCAGCTTGTAACTGCAACTTAACCGCATTAAATTCTTCTTGGTCTACCCCGGGGTCACTGGTGTCATCAGCACAACCGATTAGAAAAGCCGCACAACCGATAAAAAATCCGGTACTTTTGATAAACTTGTTTAATTTCATGTTTTTAATTTTAGTTAATGATGTAATTATGATAATATTGGCAATATATTGATTTTTTTTAACTAGATTTTCCTTACACCCAAATTATGTTGAAAAAATATCATTCCCTCCATATCACCATCTTTTTTTCTATATACTCTTGTCTTGTTTTGGGGCAAGAAAGATTGAAAAACACAGAAAACAAGCGAGATTCCTTGTGCTGGATCGATAAAGGTTATTATGGGTTGCGTACGGATTCCTTAACATCCTTCTGTACCACCTATAAGGCCAAATTTATAAGAAGATTTGGCAACAAGCGTTATATCATAGGTTTCCAAGCCCCTGTGCAAGTTCCGTACGCAATAAAAAATAAAATCGAAAAACTGGGAACCGCATGGAAGGTATCCGCCGCTCTGGGACAGGACCTTGGAAAAAAAGGATTGGCCAATGCACGGCCCATAAGGGTATCGGTGAAAGTTTTGGAAGCAGATCGGTTTAGGACACATCTGCAAGAAATGATACCGAAGGCCGTAGTGCACCAGCAGTATAAGACCACGTTTTATATAGGGTTGCCCAACCGTTATATTTCAAAACTGTTGGAAGACCCAAATGTAATTTATGTACAAAATCTTGCTTCGGCCAGTTTGGAAACCCCTGTGGTTTTAAATGATTTAAGTGTTAACCGTATCCAAAGTGTCCAAAGTATTTTTCCGGCAATCAGGGGCCAGGGGGTAGTGGTGTCCATAAAGGAACTCTTGTTCGATTTGGACGATATCGACCTTAAAAACAGAACGTTTTTAAATGGCCTGGAAGCCGATATTATGGATCAACATGCCAACTTAATAGGCACGGTGATCGCTGGTGCCGGGAATACGTCAAACAAGGGTTTGGGAGTTGCCAACCAAGCACTATTGACGTCATCCAGTTTTCTTAGGCTGTTACCGGACGCGGACGAAAATTTTATCCAGAATAATATTAGCATCCAAAACCATTCGTACGGGACAGATATTGATAACCAATATGGCAACGAGGCAGCAGCCTATGATGGGAGCACCTCTGCGTTACCAAAGATAGTGCATGTCTTTTCATCTGGAAACGAGGGTAATGTACCGGCCCCAAACGGACCCTACCGGGGAATTCCGGGCTTTTCCAATCAAACCGGGAATTTTAAGGCCGCTAAAAACATTATTACCGTAGGTGCCACGGATGCCATGGGAGGGATTTTTGAGAGAAGTTCCAAAGGCCCTGCATATGATGGTAGGGTAAAACCGGAAATGGTTGCCTATGCGCCGGGGGGAACCTCCGATGCAGCTGCCCTGGTTTCAGGAACCAGCGCTCTGTTGCAACAGGCTTATATGGCGCAGACGGGGGAATTGCCCTCCGCCCAATTGGTACGGAGCTTACTTTTTGCAGGTGCTGATGATATTGGAAGGGAAGGTATAGATTTTGAATCGGGTTATGGAAGTTTGAATACTTTACAAAGCCTTAATATTTTAGATCGGGGACAGTTTGGTGAAAGCACTCTTGCCAATAGTGAAACGGAAAGCATTACCCTTACGGTTCCTGATGGGGTAGGGCAATTAAGGATAGCCATAAATTGGACGGATCTTCCGGCCAATCCCGGAGATCAAATTGCCTTGGTCAACGATTTGGATACCCGCTTAATGGATTCCGCTGGAAACGAGTGGCTACCTTGGGTGCTCAACACAGATACCAATATCCGATCCATAACCCAAATCGCCCAAAGGGCGGAAGACCATTTGAACCCCACGGAATATATTACCTTGGATAATCCTGCCCCAGGAAATTATGTGCTGGAGGTTTTTGGAGGCACCGTTCAGGGGCAGCAATCTTTTGCATTTGCCTATGGTTTCGAATTCTTAAATACGTTTAATTGGACCTTCCCACTTTCAGATAGCCCTTTAACCAACAATCAAGTGAATATACTTCGTTGGGATCAGGGCTTCCAAAACAGTTTGGGAACGCTGGACATCAACGTCAATGGAGGAGGTTGGACCACTCTTGGTGAGAATGTTGATTTAACGCAGGGTTTTCCCTGGGAAACAGGAAATCTTAGCGGTACGGCACAATTACGGATGTCCGTTGAAGGCACCCGGTTTCTATCCGAAGTTTTTGCCATTTCCCCAGTATTGACCCCGGAAGTCCTTTTTAATTGTGATACGGAATCCATGATAGCTTGGGAACCCGTTCCCAATGCCGTTTCCTATGAGGTGCTGGTCTTGGGGGAACGTTTTATGGAACCCTTGGGTATAACGGAAAGTACGGCAATGCTTTTGGATAAGGAATCCCTTCCTTCAACCGTGGTACGGGTAGTCCCTATTTTTTTTAATGGGGTTCCGGGGGTTGCCGGTATTGCCATAGATATTCAAAATCAAGGGGTGAATTGTTTCTTTCGTAACTTTTTCGCCATTTTGGAAAACGACGAATTTGTCAATTGCAGGCTAAACCTTAGTACGGATATAGGGGTTTCAAGTATTGTTTTCGAAAAACAGACTGATCTGGGAATACGGACCATTGCAGAACTTGCCGCTCCATTCAATGGTTTGGGAATAGCAATTCAAGACCGTGACTTGGTGGAGGGAACCAATACTTACAGTGCACTTATTTTTTTGGAGGATGGTTCCCAGATACGCACGGATTCCACAACCCTCTTTCTTCCAGGAAAGGACACCTTGATACTTTTTCCCAATCCTGTCCCGGCAGGTGAGGATTTAAATATATTCTCCGCTGGCGAGGCTTTGGAATATGAAATTGTAAGTTTAACGGGACAATTGGTGGAAAGTGGACCTGTCTTTTCCATTAATGATGCAATCCCCGTTCGCTTACCCACGGGAATCTATGTTTTTAGGGTTTTGGAAAATGCCGAAGTAGTAAGATCCCAAAAATTTATTGTTGATTAGCCATAAGTGTTCCACTGAAGGTACTTTGGCTAAATTGGACCCAAACAACTTGGCGGTTAGGTAGTTTTTAAAAGAGTACTATTTTTTAGGACTTTGGAACATGAACATGCGTTTGCAACATTTTTACCGACAATCCAACTCTTTTTGGAGAATAGGGATGGGCGTACTACATTTGCGCCATCTCAAAGGGGTGCTTTTTTCTAGTTATGGGTTAAAAGTTGCGGGTTGGTTTTTTAACTTCGAACTCGCCACTCAAAAACCCTTAACTCGAAAAGGCTGAGATTATACCCAATGAACCTGGGCAGGTAATGCTGCCAAGGGAGGCGATAATCGCCATTAGGTTATGCATGGTTGCGTTGAAAAGG
>CALGQU010000136.1 GCA_937959125.1 uncultured Croceitalea sp. | reverse complement strand
AATTTTGTCGGTTACGTTTGGTTAGTTGATCATTTGACCAAATTGTTACACAATACAAGATACTTTTTTAATTTTAGGAAAGAGGAAGTTGCAGGTGTTTAAAAATTGCCTAAATTTGCACGCTTAAAATAGTTGCCTGTTGGAATGGGCAATGAAAATTTTAAAAAAATGAAAACAGGAATACACCCAGAAAATTATAGATTGGTAGCATTTAAAGACATGTCCAACGATGACGTCTTTATCACAAAATCTACCGCAGAGGCCAAGGAGAACATTACCGTAGATGGTGTTGAATATCCTTTGATCAAATTGGAAATCTCCAGGACCAGCCATCCCTTTTATACCGGGAAGACCAAACTTATTGATACCGCGGGTAGAATTGATAAGTTCAAGAACAAATACAAAAAGTTCAGTAAAGAAGAAAAAAAGGCAGAATAAGACCTTTTTAATAAAATAATGGGAACGCCTTCGTTTAATTGCGAAGGCGTTTTTTATTTTTATAACACCTTAAAAAAACCAACCCATGAATGTTGTTCTTTCCGATGGTGATTATAGACAAGCCTTATTGCCTTTTACTTATACCAGACCTATTGCTGCCCTTCGCATAGGGATGACCACCATACAGGAAAAATGGGAACATTGGTTAAATATGGGTGTTTCGGTTTCTACGGCAGCTTATCTTGCAGATAAGTTTCCATTAAAAACAACGGATGATAATCTTATTATCCATGCGCCCTTTCTGCCTAATGCATCCTTTGTTGGGGCCGTTCAAAGCCTAAAACCCAATGAAGCATTAATGCAGGACAATGAGCTGTTGGCTTATCGGACGATAGGAACTGAGATGACTTTTAAAGATGGGTATGCCCAAGTTCCCTATGAAGGTGAGCTGTTAACGGTAAAACATACTTGGGATATCTTTGCTAAGAACGATACCGTCCTGAAATCGGATTTTGACTCCCTTACTAAAGGAAGAAAAAGTCAACCCATTCCCAAATCGAACACGGTAATGGGCGAGGAACATATTTTTTTGGAAGAAGGCGCCTCTGTGGAATGTAGTATTCTAAACGCTACTACCGGACCTATATATTTAGGGAAACACGCACAAATTATGGAAGGCTGTATAATCCGTGGCGGATTGGCCCTTGGGGAACATGCCGTTGTCAAAATGGGGGCCAAGTTGTACGGGGCAAACACCTTTGGACCGTATTGCAAAGTTGGTGGTGAAGTCAATAATTCCGTTTTGTTTGCGTACTCCAATAAAGGGCATGAAGGATTTCTTGGGAATTCCGTATTAGGCGAGTGGTGCAATCTAGGTGCGGATACCAATACCTCTAACCTAAAGAACAACTACGCACCGGTAAGGCTTTGGGATTATAAGATGGAAGGCTTTGCAAAAACAGGTCTGCAATTTTGTGGCCTTATGATGGGCGACCATAGCAAATGCGGAATCAATACCATGTTCAATACAGGTACCGTTATTGGTGTAAGTGCCAATATTTTTGGTAGTGGTTTCCCCAGAAACTTTATTCCCAGTTTTAGTTGGGGTGGGGCATCCGGTTTTACAACCTATAGGACCAACAAGGCCTTTGAAACCGCAACCGCAATGATGCAGCGCAGGAATGTTGAATTTGATGGCCAAGAGCAAGCAATTCTGGAACAGGTGTTTGAAATGAGCCAACCATGGCGTTCTTCCTATTAGTATTCTTAACCTGTAGTGACTTTGGTTTGCTATCTTGTTTGTGCTCAGTATTCAAGCAGATGACCACATCTTGGGTCTAGGAGGTAAATGGAAGTAGTCGTCGTTATCTTTTGGGCAAAGACCTTTCTGTTTTGAGGTTCACTACATCACAGCCAACCACCATTACATATAAGCCTGTTGTAGTAAAGTTCCTTTCACCTAAAAAATAAACACCAAAGTATTGGCTTATAATAATTGTAAGTGGCTATGTTTTTGAATTGAACTTTTAAAACCTATTATCCATCTTCAGGAAACTACGGTTCGGCGAAATGGATCGGATTGATTAAATTTTTTCAAGGATTTTTGCTAAAGCTTAGTAAAAAAGACGAAGTCCATAATATAATTTTAAGGATACTTTTGTTTGGTTGCCTTGGTCAGAACTCCTTTGTTATGATCAAGGCTTTTTATGGTCCGGCTTAAACTCATAAGTTAAAAACAAACTCCAAAACAAATTCAGAAGAGTAAAGTATAAGAACCACTATAAAAAGAGACCGGAATCGAGAACATACGTTTTAAGTTATTGTTGGATTTTGTTTCCCTTACCAGCAGTATGCAACACACCCACTACAAAGGAATTCTTATCTTTGCCCCTGCAAACTGCGTACGTTTCAATGAATAAAAAAGTTGCTTTTTACACATTAGGTTGTAAACTGAATTTCTCGGAGACCTCCACCATTGCCCGTAGTTTTGAAGCAGAAGGCTTTGATAGGGTGAATTTTGGGGAAGCAGCCGATATTTATGTGATCAATACGTGTTCGGTAACGGAAAATGCGGACAAACGCTTTAAAACCATTGTAAAACAGGCGCAGAAAAGTAATCCTGAGGCATTTATTGCCGCAATAGGTTGTTACGCCCAACTAAAACCAGAGGAATTGGCAGATATCCATGGCGTGGATTTGGTGCTTGGGGCAACGGAGAAATTCAAGCTTACGGATTATCTCAACGATCTTGCAAAAAATGAACGAGGGGAAATACATTCTTGTGAAATTGGGGATGCCGATTTTTATGTAGGTAGCTATGCCATTGGGGATCGAACGCGTGCGTTCTTAAAAGTACAGGACGGGTGTGATTATAAATGTACCTATTGCACCATTCCCTTGGCCCGCGGAATTTCTAGAAGTGATGCGCTGGAAAACGTATTGAAGAACGCCTCGGAGATTGCGTCAAAAGGCATCAAGGAAATCGTGCTTACCGGGGTGAACATAGGGGATTATGGTAAAGGGGAGTTTGGTAATAAAAAACACGAACACACCTTTTTTGATTTGGTTCATGCTTTAGATGAGGTGGAGGGAATACATAGACTTCGCATTTCCTCCATAGAACCCAATTTACTTAAGAACGAGACCATAGATTTTGTGGCCCATAGTAGAAGTTTTGTACCCCATTTTCATATCCCGTTACAAAGTGGAAGTGATGACCTGTTAAAGTTAATGCGCAGACGGTACTTGACCAATCTTTACAGGGAAAGGGTATCAAGAATTAAAGAAGTGCTGCCACATGCCTGTATTGGTGTTGATGTTATCGTTGGTTTTCCAGGCGAAACGGAAAAACATTTCTTGGAAACCTATCATTTTTTAAACGAACTGGATATTGCCTACCTGCATGTTTTCACCTATTCTGAAAGGGCCAATACTCCCGCAGCAGGAATGCAGGGTGCGGTTCCCAAAGAGTTGAGAAGCAAACGAAGCAAAATGCTCCGTGGACTATCGGTTAAAAAACGTAGGGCTTTCTATGAAAGCCAATTGGGTACAATGAGGACCGTATTGTTTGAAGGGGAAAACAAAGCCGGATATATCCATGGTTTTACGGAGAATTACGTAAAAGTAAAAGCCCCATGGAACCCTAGTTGGGTCAATACCTTGCGAGAGGTGAAGCTTACTGTGATAGATGAGGACGGTTTGGTCCGTTTTGATTTTGTTCCCATTACCGTAGGGGTATAAAAAAACCCCGATAAAAGTATCAGGGTTAGTTTGGTTTGTTAGATGCGTATGCCTACGGGCAACATCTCTTTGTACTGGTGCCTATTTTTCCTCAAAAACCCTGCGATGTGCGGACTAGTAGGAACCACTCTTAGGTTTTGATCCTGAATGTGGTTTAGGACACACTTGATAAACGACTCTTTGAATCCTTCTTGGGTAATCTCTTCAGGAATGACCAATTTGGTTAAAAAGACCTTCCGTTCTTGAGAAGAATACTCAATTTTTGCTAAGTGCCCATCGACTTTTACTTCAAATTGGCGCAAAAAACTGTTATCCTTAATTTCCATTGCTATCATATAGTTTACGTTTTCTACTTTTTAGTGGAGACAAAAAAAGGATTTTAATAATCCTTTGGTTTTATGCTCCGCTCTGTTAGGATGGTTTGTAAAAAGTGTGGTACATTACAAACGGGATACGAAAGTAGTTAAAAATTCCCTAAATTCCTAGTAAAATCGACCTGTTCCATCATATGTCCGACCAAGAAACAGTTCTATACCTTATGCCCGGCATGGCGGCTAACCCCTCCATTTTTGATGGACTCTCCTTGGATGAAAATAAGTTTAAGGTCATACGTTTGGAATGGTTCCAGCCGAGTAAGGGAATCAATTTTGAGAACTATGCCAAACAGATGTGTAAAAGGATAATGCATAAAAACCCGGTATTGCTGGGCGTTTCCTTTGGAGGGCTTTTAGTGCAAGAAATGGCCCATCACATGCAGGTAAAACAAGTTATTGTGGTCTCTAGTGTAAAATCTGAAAAGGAATTGCCCAAACGTATGCTTTTTGCCAAATATACCAAGGTCCATAAGTTGTTGCCTACAGGTTTGGTGAACAATGTGGAACTGTTGGCCAAATACGCCTTTGGAGAAACGGTCACCAAACGTTTGGCCCTGTACGAAATGTACCTTTCCATAAGGGATAAGTATTATATTGATTGGTCCATTGATAATATCGTAAATTGGAAATCCAAGGGGAAATTGCCCAACCTTATCCACATCCACGGAGAAAAGGACGCTGTTTTTCCTATTGTAAATATCCAAAACTGCATTACGGTTAAAAATGGTACCCATACGATGATCATTCACAGGGCAAAATGGTTTAATGAACAGTTGCCCATACTAATTGATACAGATTAGAGTTTAAATTCATAGTATCTTGCAGTTAAAATTGACGAGCATATGAAGTATGTAAAAAATATATTGGCGATTATTGGTTTTGTTGTGGTGGCAGGCAGTTTGATTTATGCCGTACAATCCGAACCATCGGCAACAACCGAAACCAAAGAGGTAAGTACGGCCCAAGACCCTAAAAATGTAGGCAACGGTTATAGCATAAGCGCTATTTCCATTCCCAAGGATTTAAATTTTGCTGGGGAGAAGGTCCCTTTGAACGACCCGGAAGTCTTGGAGCGTGTAGATCGGGAGTTCTTGGTCAACACCTATTGGCAATCCAATGCGTTATTGTTGATGAAACGTGCCAATAAGTATTTCCCAATTATTGAACCTATTCTTGCCAAGAACAATATTCCGGATGATTTTAAGTATTTGGCCGTTGCGGAAAGTGGTTTGCAAAATGTCGTATCGCCCGCTGGAGCTACCGGATTTTGGCAGATTTTAAAGGCCACCGGACGGGAATATGGCTTGGAAGTCAATGCAAATGTAGATGAACGGTATCATATAGAAAAGGCGACCCAGGCCGCCTGTGAATATCTCAATAGATGGAAAAAACGATTTGGCACTTGGACCTTGACAGCAGCAGCTTACAATGCGGGGCCCGGTGGCATACAAAAGTATATGGATATCCAGAAGACAGATGATTATTATGACCTTTTGCTGGGTGAAGAAACCGGGCGTTATGTTTTTAGGATCATGGCCATTAAAGAAATTATTTCCAATCCGGATGCCTATGGTTTTGCCGTGGACAAGGGCGATTTTTATAATGCTGTTCCCACATTTTCAGTAGAGGTTGATGAGCCTGTGGCCAGTTGGGCAGATTTTGCCAGCGATTATGAAATAAGTTACAAAGTATTAAAGCGTCATAACCCATGGTTGCGCGAACCACATCTTAACAACGCGTCAAAAAAGAAATACAGCATAGAAATTCCAAATAAGGGCTACTATCGTGAAAGTAAATAGCAACAAAGTCTGGTTGTATAATCCTTTTGGGAATTACGTCATGTCGAACTTATTTCGGCATGCCATCATACAGGTATTCATACAACAAATCATAAGATGAGACCCTGAATCAAGTTAAGGGTGACGGACGGTGCACGAAAAACTGCTTTCTTTCATCATGCCGAACTCGTTTCGTCATCTCACTAGGTGTTTTCATTCAACATCATCAAATTGATGACCCTAAAACGAGTTCAAGATAATGGAAACTGGATTATTTGGGTTTTTAAAATGAGAAAAAGACCTTAAATCTTTTTCATCTGCTGTTGCATCATCTTGATCTGCTCGGTCAGCATATTGTTTTTATCCAATTTCTTGGCTTCCTGCAATAGCAAAGTGGCTTCCCTTTTTCTGCGCTTTTGCATGGCAATCCCGGCAAGGCTTAATTTGGCCATGGCCACATCATAATCCATATTCAACCCAAGTTTTAAAGCCTTTTTAAAGAACTTTTCCGCCTGTGTTAAATTCCGTTGCGAAAAAATGATACCCTGCAAGTAATTATAATATCCCTGTTGCTTAGTCACAAGAGCTGCTTCCGGGTTTTTAATTTTGGACAACCATTTTTCCGTACCCACCATATCTTGTTTACGCATCCTTAAAAAAGCAAGAAGAATAATTTCATTTCTGAAATACAGAAAAATGAAGATCAAGGAAAGTAAGATGAGAAAAATACCATTTCCTATATAACCTTCAATAAATTGATATACCGCAAAACCAATAATTAAAGCGGCCAATACAAGTTTTATGTTTTTGTTGAACATTGTTTTTAGTCTGTTTGTAGTTCGTAAGTAATTGTAGATTTAATGGTCGTAGGTATTTCTACATCCGCAAGATGTGCCATGCTGGAAACTCCTTTAACTTCGCTGGATACCATGGCCTTCTGTACAAAACCATTTTTGCCATTGGCCTGGATTGCGGTTTCTTGGGTCCCACTTAAGGACATTTTGGTGCCAGCTTCATCAGTTTCCATGGTCACTGCGGCTATCCCAGAGATAAAGGTGCTGTTAGCATCTTCTTTATCGTAGGTAAAGGTGGTATTGGCACTTAATTTACCGCTATAACTGTTTTCCCAAGAATCACCGATCGCTACCCCATTTGCAGCATCCGGATAAAAATAGGTCATCTGTTCAAAGCTCTGTGCCAGTCCGGCAGAGCTAAAATCTTTTGCCAACCCTTTTTTCATGGTCTTGATGGTAAAATCATCTTCGATACCCGAGGATGCTATCATTTTATCAATCATACTTTCACCACCCTCAACACTAAGTATTTTTCCTTCTTTGCCCATTAAAACACGCAATTCATGGTTTAATATGGCATTGAACATAGTTGACATGATATCCCCTTCCTTTACTTCCGTAGCTTTAACGTCAATGACGGTTCCTTGTAAATTAGAGGTGGTTTTAAGGGAGAAATCTTTAAAAACCAAACTTAAATCGTAACCTTTATCAGAGGCTCCCATGACCGTAAATTGGAGAATACCTCCTAGATCATTGGTCAATTCATGTTTACTGCCTTCCATTTCTTGTGTGATCAGCTGTTTGGCACTTTGGGCAATGGTGAAGCTATCCCCAACTTCCAAACGATATTGTACGCTGTTTTGGGCACATACCAGATAAGGAATACAGTATAATCCCAGTAGGAAATACATTGTGACTTGCTTCATGACAATCTTCTTAGGTTTGCAATGCACAAAACTAACATAAACATTTTTTAGAAAGGACTTGTAGGTGCAAAAAGTCTTTGTATATTTGCGCCCAGAATTTCAGAAAGCCTTGGGCTTTGTCAAAATAACTTCAAGATGAAAAGAACGTATCAACCTTCAAAAAGAAAAAGAAGGAATAAGCATGGTTTTAGGGAACGTATGGCTAGTGCCAATGGAAGAAAAGTTCTTGCCAGAAGAAGGGCTAAAGGAAGAAAAAAATTAACGGTTTCATCAGAACCCCGCCATAAGAAATAATGGTTGTAAATAACTTTTTAATAAAGGTGCTACTTTTCTAAGTTTAGCACCTTTTTTTTGGACTAATTTTGAAAAATTTTATCAACGAGAAACATATAAAATGCCAAAAAGAGACGACCTCAAATCTATTCTAATTATTGGTTCAGGCCCCATAGTTATTGGGCAAGCATGCGAGTTTGATTATTCTGGTTCCCAAGCTTTACGTTCCTTGCGTGAAGATGGCATTGAGACCATTTTAATAAACAGTAATCCTGCTACGATTATGACAGATCCCGTAATGGCGGATCATGTGTATTTGAAACCCTTGAATACAAAATCGATTATTGAAATCCTTAAAAACCATCCCAATATTGATGCTGTTTTGCCTACTATGGGAGGGCAAACCGCGTTGAACCTTTGTATAGAAGCGGATGATAAAGGGATTTGGCAAGATTTTAGAGTTGAAATTATAGGGGTAGATATCGATGCCATCAACATTACGGAAGATCGGGAAAAGTTTAGGGAGTTGATGACCAAAATAGGGGTAGGTATGGCACCGCAGGCTACGGCCACTTCTTTTCTCAAAGGGAAGGAAATTGCCCAAGAATTTGGTTTTCCGTTGGTTATTAGGGCCTCCTTTACCTTAGGGGGTGCGGGAGCTTCTATTGTCCATGACCCCAAGGATTTTGACAATTTATTAAGCCATGGTCTGGAAGTTTCGCCTATACATGAGGTGATGATAGATAAGGCCATGATGGGATGGAAGGAATACGAGTTGGAGTTGCTTAGGGATAAAAACGATAATGTCGTTATCATTTGTGCCATTGAAAACATGGACCCTATGGGTATACATACCGGGGACTCCATAACCGTGGCGCCTGCCATGACCCTTTCAGACCGCACCTATCAACGTATGCGGGATATGGCCATCCATATGATGCGTAGCATTGGTGACTTTGCAGGAGGTTGTAACGTACAGTTTGCGGTGAGTCCAGATGAAAAAGAAGAAATCATTGCCATTGAGATTAACCCAAGGGTTTCCCGTTCCTCTGCCTTGGCATCAAAAGCTACCGGATATCCTATTGCCAAAGTAGCGGCCAAACTGGCCATTGGATATTCCTTGGATGAGTTAAAGAACCAGATTACACAATCAACATCGGCTTTATTTGAGCCCACCTTGGACTATGTTATCGTTAAAATACCACGTTGGAACTTTGATAAGTTTGAAGGTTCTGATAGAACTTTAGGATTACAGATGAAAGCCGTTGGTGAGGTTATGGGAATTGGACGTTCTTTCCAAGAAGCCCTTCATAAGGCCACACAATCCTTAGAAATTAAAAGAAATGGTCTAGGAGCCGATGGTAAAGGCCATAAAGATTATGAAACCATTATCCAGAAGTTAACGGTACCAAGTTGGGACCGGGTCTTTGTAATATATGATGCCATCCAGTTAGGTATTCCTTTGTCACGTATCCATGAGATTACCAAAATTGATATGTGGTTCTTAAAGCAGTATGAGGAATTACATCTTTTGGAAGAAGAAATTTCCAGATACACAATAGAGAGTTTACCTAAAGCCTTGCTTTTAGAAGCCAAGCAAAAAGGTTTTGCGGACCGTCAAATAGCCCATATGTTGGATTGCTATGAAAGTGAGGTCCATAAAAAGCGTACGGCACAAAATATCAATAGGGTCTATAAACTAGTGGATACCTGTGCTGCTGAGTTTAAGGCCATGACGCCCTATTATTATTCCACTTTTGAAGAGGAGATTGAAACTGCGGACGGCAAACGATTTGTAGCGAATGACAGTGAAGTAACCGACCGTAAAAAGATAGTGGTATTGGGCTCCGGTCCCAACCGAATTGGCCAAGGGATCGAGTTTGACTATTGCTGTGTGCATGGGGTTTTAGCTGCTGCGGAATGCGGGTATGAGACCATTATGATCAATTGTAACCCAGAAACCGTATCTACCGACTTTGATACTGCGGATAAACTTTATTTTGAACCCGTATTTTGGGAACATATCTACGATATCATCCTGCATGAAAAACCAGAAGGGGTTATTGTACAATTGGGCGGGCAAACTGCGTTGAAACTGGCGGAGAAACTTTCCAAATACGGCATCAAAATCATAGGCACCAGTTTTGAGTCACTGGATTTGGCAGAAGATCGTGGAAGCTTTTCCACTCTATTGAAGGAAAACAACATTCCTTACCCAAGATTCGGCACTGCGGAAAGTGCGGATGAAGCTTTGGAACTGTCCGATCAACTTGGGTTTCCGTTACTTGTACGTCCATCCTATGTACTTGGGGGCCAGGGCATGAAGATTGTTATCAATAGGGAAGATTTGGAAGCCCATGTGGTGGACTTGCTCAGAAAAATACCGAACAACAAACTCTTGTTAGACCACTATCTGGATGGTGCCATAGAAGCGGAGGCAGACGCCATTTGTGATGGGGAAGATGTCTATATCATTGGTATTATGGAGCATATAGAGCCTTGTGGTATCCACTCTGGGGATTCCAATGCTACCTTGCCACCATTTAATTTAGGCGAGTTTGTATTACAGCAAATTAAAGACCACACCAAAAAAATTGCATTGGCATTAAATACGGTTGGCCTTATCAACATACAGTTTGCGGTAAAAGACGATACGGTATACATTATTGAGGCAAACCCTAGGGCATCCAGAACCGTTCCCTTTATCGCAAAGGCGTATAAAGAACCGTATGTAAATTATGCCACTAAAGTAATGCTGGGGGAGAAGAAAGTAAAGGATTTTGATTTCAACCCTAAATTGGAGGGATTTGCCATAAAACAACCCGTATTCTCCTTTAATAAATTCCCTAACGTAAATAAGAATTTAGGACCGGAAATGAAAAGTACCGGAGAGAGTATTCTTTTTATAGATGATCTTAAGGATGATGAGTTCTACAACTTATATTCCAGAAGAAAGATGTACTTGAGCAAGTAAGGGACTCAACAAAGAATTCCAAATAGAAACCCCAATTCTGAAAATGAATTGGGGTTTTGTTTTTTACACTTAAACAACTACTGTTTTTTTCTCAAAAGAGCCACCCAATCCTTTTGGATATCATAAGGAGGTTGCCCCAAAAGTACCGTTTGGCCACCACTGATCATAGCTGTTGACCCCGTTACCAATTCCCCTCCTTTCCATGGATGGTACCAGTGGATAGTGTAGCTTCCATTAACATTGGATAGGTTTAATGTAGTGCTACTACCACCCGGAACATAAATAGCATAGATGTCATTAGATTTTGATAATGCAAAAGCTTGCGTATTACTAAGCAGTTTCTGACAGGGTTTCATTTTCCAATAGGACAAATAGGTTTCAAAAAAGGCTTTGGCGTTATTGGTAAATTTCCAAAGTTGGTCGCGTTGGCCCCAATCTTCAGAATTTAAGTCGTTATGTGGTTGTCGTCCACCAAAATACCATTCTACCCCAGCGGCCCCGGAAAGTAAGGTACCCCAAAGCGCATAACGAACCAAGGTATAATGTTCGGGGTCATCTTTGTCAATTTTGGCTCCCGTATGCCATATGCCAATTTCATCCATACTAATAGCCCACGGATTGGTTGTTCCCTTGGATTTCTTTTTCCAGTGCGCCACTATTGCAGGGGCATGTTCCCTTTCCGATTGTTGTAAGGAAAGACCGTCTACATGGGGATAGCCCAAAATACTGTCCAGAATATCCTTTCGTAATGGGTCATGGGAATGGGTATGCAACAAAACAGGATGTCCATACGGGTCGTTTTCCTTTAAAAATTTGGCCATGGCTTTTCGCTGTGCATCGTTCTGCCCAATAGGGGACCAGTTAGCCGGGCCGTTTTCTTCACCTAAATTCCAAATCAATCCATTATGATGGCCAAACCTGGCAATCAGTTCTTGTAGATAGAGCTGTCGTAGGGGCCCCGTATCCCCGTTGTCCAGTAAGTTTTCATTTTCGGTTTCTTGGAGTACGATATGCAGTGCAATACCTTTTTGCTGCATATGTTTGAACAATACCTCCCATTGGGCCAGTTTGCTTACATCAAAACGGGTAAAATCTTCTGGAGAAACATACGGCCATACGTCTTTTCCATCGCCATTAATGTTCATGGTAAGGAAATAAACGGAGTTCATTCCGGTATTGGCCAAATAGTTTACGGCTCCAATGATTCCTTTTCCCTTATCATTTTTCCAAGTTGGGTCGCCCGTTTTCCAATCTTTTATATGTGGGGTAAAAGTATGTACAGCCTCCGGTGGGGCGGCTTCACTTTCCCTAGCTTTGGCTTTTATTCTATACGTCCCATCAAAGTCTTCATAACCTAGGAAGTTTTCTGGACTATTGGCACCCATCTTCAACCAGTACTGGTCACTATGGGCAAACTTAAAATAACCATTTTCAACCTTTAGTGTTCCTTTGGCCCTTACATCCGGTAATTCCTTATCGGAACGAGAAACAAAAAAGTCACCTTTTTCATTAGCCAATACAATAGGAGTACCTTTTTCATGCTTCCCCAGCAATGCAATACTGTCTCCTTTACTCAATTTGGCATTGTAAGTCCACTTTCCTGTACTTTGAGGATTGAACCTTACTTTCCAAACAGCGCCGGCATTCGCACTGGTCTCTCCCGCATTGCCATCGGCAGCATAGAACCCACGAACGGTCTTAGTAATACTATCCTTTGAAAATTGGACGGTAAGGAGGTAGTTCAAAAAAGGGTTTTCTTCGCTAGTCTCACTTGTTTCTTCACCTGTAAAACTTAAGGTGACGGTATGATATTGGCTATAGACATTGATTGGTTTTTCCATGGAAGCACCAAGTTCATCAGAGGTGTCTTTAGGGAGTTTTAAACGCTCCATGCTAGTCAATTCTGGTTCTCCACCGCGATTACCGGAACCGGAAGCTACATAGACATAATCCCCAACGACCGCAAAACCGGTGCCATGGCGTCCCTCCTTTAACTGGGGCCACGCACGCCAAGTTCCATTTTTGGTATGAAAAGCTTCTAACTCCCGATGTGCTTTTGTTTGGGCCGCACTTTCCCCGCCCCCAATAACAATTTCGTTGTTCCAAGAGAAGCCAAAATTTCCGGCCCTAGGGGTTGGAATCGCCAAATTATGGGTGACGTTATCCCACCGGTTTTCATTAAAATCATACCTATTCCCATAGATGGTGGTTAACGCTATATCTTGGTCGGTGGCTTTTGAGGTATTCCTCCCTGCAAAGGCATATAGCTTGTCGTTTTGCACAACGGCTTGAAAATGATCTCTTGCATTGGGCGCGTCGGGCAGGATTTCCCATTGTCCTGTTTTTGGATCGTACACATCAAACCATGATTGATACCCGTTCATATGACCGTTTACGATACCCCCTAAAAGGTATATCTTATCGTTATAAACCACACATCCAGCGCCCCCACGTCTCCGCCCTTGCGGAATAGTATCCCCAAATTGGTAGGTATCCGTCCTAGAATCATAAATTAATATTTTCTCCAAAGGCTTTTCATTGGGCCAGGCACCCGTCATTGCGCCCATAATATAAATGTTATCCCCAAAAACCACGGGTTGAAAATGATGGATTTCCAACGGTGGCTTCGCCCTATTCTCCCAGGTATTGGTTTGTGTATTGAATATAGAAGTAGGTTTTATTCCCCTTCCACCCATTAAATATAAGGTGTCACCAAGGGCTACAAAACCAGCTTCATGTCTCGCTTCCGGTTGGCCGGTGCCAATAACTTCTTCCCATTTCCATTCAGTTTGCGCACAAAGCATATGCGCACATAAGAAAAATAGCAGTACTAGGGTATCTCTCTGACAATACTGGGTATCCATAGTTATTGGTATATTGAAATAAGTCTTTAAGATCCCCACTCTGTGTGAAAAATACCCTCACGGTCCGTCCGTTCGTAGGTGTGCGAACCAAAATAGTCACGTTGCCCTTGTATAACGTTCAAGGGTAAGCGTTCCGAGGTATAGGCATCAAAATAGGTCAAGGAATTTGAAAGTCCGGGTAACGGAATTCCATTGGTCGCGCCATAAGAAACCAACTTTCGGGCAGCAGCAACGGTGGATTGTACTTTGCCCACAAAGCTGGGCGAAAGCAGTAGATTGGGCAAATCTTTATCCGCTTGAAAAGCTTCCGTAATATCGGCTAAAAGAGCGGCACGTATAATACATCCGGCACGCCATATTTTAGCAATTTCACCCAAATCCAATTCGTAGCCGTATTCCTTACTGGCGTCTGCCAATTGATGCATACCCTGTGTATAGGCTATAATAAATGCAAAATATAGTGCCTGTTCCGCATCCTTGATTAGTACATTTTTGTCTACAGGCTCTGGGCTAGGTCTATCGTATAATTCATCGGCTTTAACGCGCTCTTCTTTTAACGCGGAGATTTCCCGCATGCTTACCGCAATATCGATAGTGGGGACAGGGATTCCCAAATCCATGGCATTTTGGGAGGTCCATTTACCGGTCCCCTTTTGTTTTGCCTTGTCCAAGATCATATCGACCAAATCACCATCCGTTAAATCATCTTTTTGGGCCAAGATGGCCGCCGTAATTTCTACCAAAAACGACTGTAATCGGCCTTCATTCCAAGACGCATAGGTTTGGTGCAATTCTTGGTTGGATAAGCCCCCGGCTTTTTTGAGTATATCATAAATTTCAGAGGTCAACTGCATCATTGCATATTCAATGCCATTATGGACCATTTTTACATAGTTGCCCGCAGATTTTGGACCCAGGTAGGTAACACAGGGTTCTCCATGGTACTTGGCGGACACCGCTTCAAAAATGGGTTTTACATGCTGATACGCTTCACGGGATCCCCCGGGCATAATACTTGGTCCCCTACGTGCGCCCTTGGCACCCCCGGAAACACCCGCACCAAAGAAATTGATGCCTTTGTCCTTTAAATAAGCTTCCCTGCGGTCCGTATCGGTATAAAAGGAATTTCCCCCGTCAATGATGATATCCCCCTCGTCCAAAAGGGGCAGTAGGTTTTTGATGACGGCATCCACGATTTTGCCTGCTGGTACCAACAACATAATCTTTCTTGGGGTACTGAGTGCTTCAACAAAAGTTTTGGCATCGGTGCTAGCATTTACTTTTTCCGTGTCCCCACCTTCATTGATAAGGGCAGCTACTTTTTCCCCATCCAAATCGTTTCCAAAGGCAGTAAAACCGTTGTCCACGACATTCAATATAAAATTGCGGCCCATAACGCCCAATCCTACCAATCCAAAATCATATGTATTTGCCATATATCGCTTACTATTAAAGGTTTGCCCGAAAATGGGTATTTTAAATGCTCCAAGGCTCTTCCTTAAAGCAATTTACTTAGCGTATTTTAAGCTTAGACGAACCTAAAATAAACGTTATATTCGTTACTCTCAAACAAAAGACACCTCTTTTCCATGAAGAAAACAGAAAACCAGATGCTTGTGATATTTGGGGCCTCGGGCGATCTTACTGCACGTAAACTGGTACCTGCATTATTTAATCTATTTATAGCTAAGCAATTGCCGGAAAATTTTGTGGTCCTTGGTGCTAGCCGTAGCGATATGATGGACAACGATTTTAGGAAGAAAGTGGTACTGGAAAGTAAATACCTTAAAAAACGTTTAGAGGATTTAAAGGAGGAGTATATTGCGAAATTTGCGGACCGGTTTTTTTATGAAGATTTGGGTGGAGCTTATGATACGGATTACGGCCGATTGCGAAAACGCGTTGAGGATTTGAATAATAAGTACCATACTGATGGTAATATCATGTACTATTTATCCACGCCACCTACCTTATACGAAACCATTGCTAAAAATCTAGCCAACGCAGGTTTGAACACCCAAAATAATGGTTGGAAACGTTTGATCGTAGAAAAACCATTTGGATATAGTTTGGATACTGCAAGGACATTGAACAGCGGGTTGCAGCAACATTTTACGGAACCGCAGATCTATAGAATTGACCATTACTTGGGTAAGGAAACCGTACAGAATTTATTGGTGACCCGTTTTGCCAATAGTATTTTTGAACCCCTTTGGAACCGCAACTACATTCATCATATCGAGATTACCAATGCAGAAAGTGTTGGTGTGGAAAAACGAGGCGGATACTACGATAAATCCGGTGCGCTACGGGATATGTTCCAAAACCATTTGCTTCAGATCGTCTCTTTAGTGGTCATGGAACCACCTATTGGGGACCAGCCGGAAGAGATTAGGAATGAAAAGGTAAAGGCCCTGAAGTCCCTGCGGATTATGCAAGACGATAAAACCATTCACGACCATACCATTAGGGGGCAATATGTAGCTTCAGAGATTAATGGCGAAAAAGTAAAAGGATATCGAGAAGAGGAAGGGGTAGACCCCAATTCTACTACGGAAACCTATGCGGCCATCAAGTTTTTTGTGGACAATTGGCGGTGGAAGGACGTCCCGTTTTATGTGCGTACGGCCAAGAGGATGCCCACAAAGGTCACGGAGGTGGTCATTCATTTTAAAACACCGCACCACCAAATATTCAAAGATTCCGGTTTAAGTAGTAAGGACAACAAACTGATTATCAGAATTCAACCGGATGAAGGCATTTTAATGAAATTTGGGGTAAAGGTACCCGGACAAGGGTTTAAAGTAGAACGTGCCAATTTGGATTTCTACTATTCCAGTTTGGCGCAGACCCATGTAATGGACGCTTATGAACGCCTTTTGTTGGATGCCATGCAAGGCGACGCTACTCTATACGCCCGTGCCGATGAGGTAGAAGCCGCGTGGGAATTTGTAGACCCCATTCTAAACTATTGGGAAAAAGGAGAGGATGTACGTATGTATGGCTACGCAGCTGGGGTTTGGGGACCGGAGAATGCAGACGAGCTTATTGAGGGGATCGGCTATTGGCGAAACCCGGGTTCCAATTTGGCGGATGATGATGGGTTTTGTGTGATTTGCTAGGGGCTAAATAGTAGTAATTGGAATTAATGAATTGTCAGGTCGAGCCTTTCGGCTGAGCTCAAGATAAACCAGGGTCGAGACCTAAAAATGAACCGATGGAGATAAAAACATATAAAGACAAAACGGAAGTAGCCAAAGCCTTTTCTTCTTATTTTGCAAAAGCCGTTTCAACTAAGGGCGACTTTCATGTAGCCCTTTCCGGGGGGAGTACCCCAAAACTTATTTTTGATGTTTTGGCTACTGAATATGGGGATAAAATAGATTGGTCCAATATCCATTTTTATTGGGGGGACGAGCGTTGCGTATCTCCTACAGATGAGCAGAGCAATTATAAAATGACCGTGGACCATTTGTTCTCAAAGATTACAGTGCCAAAAGAAAACATCCATAGGGTCTTAGGAGAAAATGATCCAACCGCGGAAGCTATGCGCTATGCCAATCTTTTGGAAATCAATTTGGATAGGGTAGATGGCATACCACAATTTAATATGGTCATCCTAGGCATGGGGGACGATGGGCATACCGCTTCCATTTTTCCACATGAAATAGAACTATGGGATGCCCAAGACCATTGCGTGGTAGCTACCCATCCAGAATCTGGTCAAAAGCGGGTATCGCTTAATGGTGCGGTTATCAATAGGGCTAAAGAAGTAGTCTTTTTGGTAACGGGCAGTGCCAAAAAAGAGAAAGTGAAAACTATTTTAGGTAAAGAAGAGGGTTTTAAACGATTTCCAGCGGCCTTGGTACAACCCAACGAAGGGGAATTGACATGGTTCTTGGACGAGGATGCCGCCGCCGAGTTGGAGTAACCCTATGCGGAATGGTTAATCCAAATCCAGTTGCATATTTTCGCCCTCCAAAAACTGGACAAACTCGTTTACTTTAAAGTTTGAGGATTCGTATTTGGAATCCCGATCCATAGCGGAGAGTTTCCGTTCCTTACTACGCGCAAAACGGCGCATACCTTGCTTGTCCGTGATAATGAGTCCGGGAACGGGAATATTTTTTCCGTTTTCATCTTTGGCTACCATGGTAAAGTAAGAGGAATTGCAATGTGTTTTTTTGCCGGTGATGATATTTTCAGATTCTACCCTTACCCCAACCACCATGGAGGTTTTTCCAGTATAGTTAATGGAACCTTTTAGGGTTAGTAAATCGCCCACTTCCACCGGATTTAAAAAATCCACTCTATTCACGGAGGCCGTTACGCAATAACTTTGTGAATGCTTGGAAGCACAGGCAAATGCTATTTGGTCCATAAGGTTTAAGATATAACCCCCATGCACCTTACCGCCAAAATTGGAGTGGGAGGGTTGCATGAGTTCCGTAATGGAGGTTCTGGACGCTTTGGATGTTTTATATGTTTTCATAATTCGTGCAATGTCTCCCCTTTACTAAGCATGTACAGCACCTTGCCGAAGTAAGGGGTTTATAAATGATGATCAAATATAATCTAAAGCCAAGAGAGTTGGCGAAGCGATTGCCGGAGACTATGACTCCATCGAATAGTGGGCTATTCCAAGGGCTAAGATGATAGTGAAAATAAGTATATGGGTTTTGATGCCAGGGCGCTACACCTCCCTTAATCCCTCCTTTCTAGTAGGGAAACTGTTTTGGATATTTTTGTTGATTGGATGGACAGAAGAGACGTGTTTTTGATTGAAGTTATCCTTCTAAACTAAAAAAGCGGTTATAGCTTCAATTGCGATTGTTCAAAATCGGAGTCTTCCTCAGCGCGTTTTAGAATTGGTTCCGGGATGGATTTTTTTGCCTTGGCGCCCATCTTTTTCAATTTTTCAATACTGGTTACAATATTCCCACGCCCTTCTACCAATTTGTTCATAGCACCGCGATATTCCGTTTTGGCCTCGTCCATCTTTTTGCCCACCTTGGTCAAATCGGAAACGAAACCTTCAAATTTATCATACAAAGCTCCCGCTTGGCGGGCAATCTCTATAGCGTTCCGTTGTTGTTTTTCATTATTCCACATGGTATCTATGGTTCGTAACGTTGCTAAAAGCGTTGCAGGGGTAACGATGACAATGTTCTGCTCAAACGCTTTGTTATACAGGGAGTTGTCTTGATTTATGGCTACGGCAAAAGCGGGTTCTATCGGTACAAAAAGGAGTACAAAGTCTGGACTTTCAATTTCGTACAGATCCTCATATTTTTTGGCGGATAGCTGCTCCACATGTTTTCTTAAGGAATTGATATGATTTTTTAAGTGCCTTTCCTTTTCTTCCTCATCAGAATTTACATAGCGTTCATAATCCGTTAGGGACACCTTGGAATCCACAATCATTTTTTTACCATTGGGCAGGTTAATGATCACATCGGGGAGTACTCGGGAACCATCCTCACGTTGGAAACTTTGTTGTACGCTATATTCCCTGTCCTTTTCCAATCCTGATTTTTCCAGTACGCGTTCCAATACCAATTCCCCCCAATTTCCTTGCATTTTGCTATCGCCCTTAAGGGCTTTGGTCAGGTTTTCCGCTTCCTGGGTAATCTTTAAATTTTGGTTTTGTAGCAACAGCAATTGTTCTTTTAAAGCGGAATGTATGGTGATGTTTTCCTTCTGGGTGTCTTCTACCTTTTTTTCAAACAACTGTATCTTTTCTTGCAAGGGGGAAAGAATCTGTTTGATGTTCTTTTGATTCTGCTCTGTAAACTTGGTACTTTTCTCCTCTAAAATTTTTGAGGCCAATAGTTCAAAATCCTTGGTAAATTTTTCCTGAAGCTTTTCAACTTCTTCTTTTTGTTCGCTATTGATACGCTGTAGGTTCTCATTGACCGCTTCCAACCGAACATAATTTTGGCCCAACTGCTCTTTCTCGTTTTGCAGCTGCCTTTTTTCTTCGTTTTCCGAAACTAATTTTTCGTTTAAGGAGGCAATGGAGGTTTGCAATTGTTTGTTTTCCGCTTCCAATCCACTTTGGCTGGATTTTGTTTTTAACTTTTGAATGTAGATGCCCAAACCCAAGCCCAGTGCAAGGGAAATCAAGCCAATTAGTACATAAGTCAATTCGTTACCCATAACATTTGGTTCAAAAAATAAAGATAACATTAATAGCTATAATGTATATTGAAATAATAAGGTGGAAGCATAACATTATGCTGATTTCGTTTCAGCATCCTATCATCCAATTCTACATATAACATAGTAGGTAGTGCGACCCTGAAATAAATTCAAGGTGACGACTTACGTTTTTTAGGTACTTTTTGATTATCATTTAGGCAATTGACTTGCCTTTGCGTGTTACGTCATGCCAAACTTGTTTCAGCATCTCACAACCTATTTTCATATAGAACTATGAGGTGAGACCCTGAAATAAATTCAGGGTGACAATCTACTTTTTTTGAAACTTTATGATTATCATTCAAGCAATTTACTAACATTTGCACATTGCGTCATGCTGAACTCGTTTCAGCATCTCACACCCCATTTCCATTCAAAACCGTGAAGTGCGACCCTGAACTAAATTCAGGGTGACGAACCATGGCATCTTAACACCTTTTGGTTATCATTTTTGTCATTTAATTCTAAATAGAAGGCCTTTACGGAATGCGTCATGCCGAACTTGTTTCAGCATCACATACTCCATATATGCAACAATCGGGGTAGTGCGACCCTGAATCGAGTTCAGGGTGAAGGAAAACAATTTAGCCAAAGTATCTTATGATGAGCATACCTAAGTTTTTACCACTATTCATTCACTTTAAACGTCCCGGTCTTTGCATCGAACTTCACTATTTCTTTGGGAAAAAGAGTGTCAAAACAACCCTTTTCTATCAGTTGGCAAGGCGATGCAAAAGGATTGGTCTTTCCATCAAGGATTACGATGTTATCGCATAGCTGAATGGCCAAGTCAATTTCATGCGTGGTAAATACAATAGTTTTTTGGTGTTGGTGCGCTAGTTGTTTCAATAATGTAAAGATTTGTACCTTATGGTAGAGGTCCAAATGTGTGGTAGGTTCGTCCAACAGAATTATTGGCGTGTCCTGCGCCATGGCCCTTGCCACAAGGGCACGTTGTAGCTGTCCATCACTAAGCTCAAAACATTTTCTTTCCGCCAAAGTAGCTAGGTCAAAGGTTTCTAAACTGCGTTGTATAACAGAAATATCTTCTGGTGTAAATTGACCTAACCAGTTAGTAAAGGGCTGCCTGCCTAACGCGACCAAATCTTTTACACTTAGGTTTTTAGTGACTATAGGTTCCGTAAGCACAACACTCAAGGTTTTTGACAAGCTGTTGGGCGAATGTACTTTTTGTTCCAGGCTGTCTAAAAAGATAGTTCCATCCAGACGTTCTTGTAACTTTGCCAAAGTGCGTAGCAAGGTTGATTTTCCGATACCGTTTGCACCGATAATAGCACAGAACGCCCCTTTTTCCAGAGAAAAATTAATACTACTGCATATAGGTTTGGAGCCGTAGCCTACTGCTAAATTAGCAACTTTAATGATGTGTTTCCTTTCCTCCATTAAAAAAATAATTTGCGTTTGCGGATCAGTAACCAAATGACCACAGGTGCTCCCACTAAAGAGGTTATGGCATTTATAGGAAGTACATTGGCCGATGTTGGGAGCTGCGCCACGGTATCGCATAAAAGCATTAATACGGCACCGTACAAGAATACCGCCGGAATAAGCACTTTATGTTCCATAGTATGGAATACTTGGCGCGTAAGATGCGGTACGGCCAAGCCTATAAAAGCTATGGGGCCGGCAAAAGCGGTAATGCCCCCGGCCAAGAGTCCGGTTGCTATGATAATGGCATATCTGGATTTTTTTATAGAGACCCCAAGGCTCTTGGCATAATTTTCACCCAGTAAAAAAGCATTTAAGTTTTTAGCGGAAGCAATGCTCAAGGCAAAACCTATAAAAACCAAAATCCCTAAAATTCCCAACTGGTTCCATGACAAACCACCTACTGCACCAAAGGACCAAAAAATAAAACGCTGTAATTCTTCTGCATTGGAAAAATAGGCCAAGACGCTAACTAGGGCAGCGGTAATGCTACCAAACATAAGCCCTATGATCAACAAGGCCATGGTATCGCGTACACGGTTGGCAACGATCATCACTACTAACAACACCAAGAAACTCCCTATACTTGCCGCTATAGCCAAAGAAAAATCATTGGTAAGTTGCACTGTGGTGTAGCCTGCCAACAAACCAGAACCCATAAGAAGGCTTGCCGCGCCAAGGCTTGCTCCCGAGCTTATACCCAATACGAAAGGCCCTGCTAAAGGATTTCTAAACAAGGTTTGCATCAAGGCACCACTTACCGCCAGTCCACCGCCGATAAGAATGGCGGTCAACGCTTTGGGTACACGATAGTCCATAATAATATAACGCCAAGATTCCTTGTCAGGAATTCCGCCGAAAATAATGGTTAAGGTCTGTTTAAAAGGAATAGAAACGCTTCCCAAGCTTAGATTGATGAGCAGTGCAACGAGCAGGGCGACGATCAAAAGACAAAACCAGAAAGGATAAGAAGGTTTTTGTTTCATTCCTCCAAAGGTCTAAAAAAGAAAGGAACGTGATTTGGCAGTAATTCCTTGTGAAAAATATGCACCAAATCTTTTAATACCAAATCCGGTCGTTGTGGTGCCAGTTCATAGTACAACAGACCACCAGTAGGTCCTTTGGTGGCAGAAATCCCATAAACCTTTTTGTGCCTAAAAGCATCAAATTGAGGGTAATGCCCGTTGGCTTGCTCAAGTTCTTGGTAAGTGGAGAATTGTCCAGGGGCTATCCAAAAATCAGCGTTTTGCCCTTGTTCCAAAGTGTTTTCCAAACTTAAGGAAAGACTACCGCTGCCTTTGGTTTGGGACCAGAGGTAGTTGGCATTGGCATCTTCAATAAATTTTGCTGCCCAACTTTCACCAGCTGGAGCGTACCAAACATCCTTATACAAAGCCCCACTGATTACCGTAGGCTTCTTGGCAGAATGGGTGGCAAGCTGGACCGCTTTCTGGTAGGAGGCTTCAATATTCTTAAAAATACTGTCCGCCTGTTGTCCCTTGCCCAATAGCGCACCAAAAAACTTGATCCATTCGGCTTTTCCTAAAGGGGTTTGTTCCGTCCAATCCCCATTGAAGAGTACTGGAATTCCCGCCTTTTGTAGCAGGTCATAGGAGCTGTTTTCATTGTTGATAGCAAAGCCCACAACAACATCGGGCCGCAAATCCAGGACCATTTCCGTGTTTAAACTTTCATTAGTCCCCAAATCTTGAATTTTGCCATTGGAAATACGTTTTCTTGCGGGCATGGAGGAGATGTATTCAGTATTGGGAAACCCCACTAATTTGGATAAACCTCCCAACACTTCCAAAGCTGGAATATGGGTGGTAGAGGTAACTACCAAGGAATTGATAGGGGTAGGAACGACAACATCATAAGCATCCTTGGAATATGTGATTCTTGGTAATTGTGTTCTTGGAATAAGGGCGTATGTATAAGGTTTTGTAGCATTTGGCCATGGGTCGTTCACCGTTAATACCGTAATGTCGCCGGCCGTTTCAATGGAAAGCCCCGTAGCGTAACGCATGGTTTTTGCGGAATCACCATCCTGTTCGATATTGATTTTCTTCTTATCCTGGCATCCAAGCTGGGCCAACAGAAAGAGCAGTAAACAAATGGTTTGGACGGTTCTTTTTTTCATCGATTCAAAAATAGCGCATTTAGTCCTGTAAAAGGTTAAACAAAATGATTAGCTTCGCGCCGAATTTTGGTTTGATGTATGGGAAAACCCAGAAAACTGTTTTCCAATACATTGATTAAAAGGGAATCTAGTGAAAATCTAGAACTGTTCCCGCAACTGTAAGTACATGCCGATGGGTTTTTCGGCACTTTATGTAATGAAGATTTTGTTCACCACAATGCCACTGTCCCGGTAATCATCCGGATGGGAAGGCCAAAACAAGATTGTATAAGTCAGGAGACCTGCCAGATTCAAACAACAAATGTTAAACTTTCGGGATAGAAGTTTACATAGGGAGACCTATGCTTTTCCGAGCAACTAAAGTAAAAATGAAAAAAGTGGTTTTTGGGCTTTCTGCCCTAATTTGTTTTTGTGCCAAAGCACAAGAACAAGAAAACGATTCGCTTCCCACCCAACAGTTGGACGAAGTAGTCGTAAGTGACACGCGCTTTGCGCTAAAACGTGAGAACTCCGGTAAGACGGTGGTTACCATAACCGCCCAAGAATTGGAACGCAACCAAGGGAGGAGTGTGGCCGATATTATCGGGACCAAAACAGGTATCGTTGCCAATGGTAACTTGAGCAATGCAGGACAAAATATTTCCATCTTTGCCAGAGGGGGTAACAACCGTCAGGTTTTGGTCATTATTGATGGTGTACAGGTTTCAGACCCATCAGCGGTAAACGCGGAGTATGACCTAAGATTATTGAACACGGACCAAATTGAACGAATCGAAATTTTAAAAGGGGCCTCAAGTACCTTGTACGGGAATGCGGCGGCAACGGCCGTAATCAACATTACCACAAAAAAGGCGTCTAAAGAGGGGATTTCCTTGGACATTGCTTCCAGTGTGGGTACCAACCAATCCACGGATGATCAAGAGTACAACGCCTCTGACTTTACAAATACGGTTACCGTGCAGGCCAAGGCCGATAAGCTGTCCATTTTGGCTTCTGGCGGACACCAATTTACCGATGGTCTTTCTGCAGCATTGGGCGAAGAGTCCGACGCATTTTCAAGGCTGGATGGCAATGTAAAGCTAGGCTATCAATTTTCGGATGCCTTTAAGGTAACCGCATCCGCATTTTATAATAAAATCGATGCCGAGTTTGATAATGGATTTCCTATTGAAGATGCTAATTTTAGCTTTGATAGCGAACAGTCCCGTTTTGGCATCGCATCCAGCTACAGCTATAAAAACGGGAGTATCAACTTCAATGGGGCCTTTAATCAAATTACCCGAAGTTTCCAATCCAGTTTTCCATCTGCATTTGATTCTGAATCCCTTATTTTGGATGTTTTCAATAAGTATACTTTTAACGACTCTTTCTATACTATAATAGGGGTTAACATTATTGATAATTCCACACTTTTTTTGGAGGAGCAACAAACCACGACCACGGATCCTTATGTGAATGCGGTGTATGTTAGTGATTTTGGGTTGAACATCAATGCGGGTGCCCGTTTGAACAACCACAGCGAATACGGCAGTAATTTAATATACAACCTCAATCCATCCTATGTTATTAAGACCAATGGAGGGTACATAAAGTTTTTTGGTTCGTATGCTACTTCCTTTATTGCGCCCAACCTATCGCAGCTTTTTGGGCCTTTTGGTGCCAATCCAAATTTAGAACCTGAGGAAAACACCACTGTTGAGCTAGGAGCGGAATATAGACCTTCCAATACGGTTCGATTAAGTGCCTTATACTTTAATAGACAAGAAGAAAGCTTTATTGATTTTGTTACCGATCCCGTTACCTTTTTTGGGGAATTCCAAAATTTGACGGGGGATCGAAATTTTAATGGATTAGAGTTCGAAGCAGCGATAGCGTTGTTAGAAGGTTTGGACTTTTCCGCAAACTATACGTTGACCAATAGGGAAGGGGACGAACTTGCGGCACGGATTCCTAAAAGTATTCTAAATGCGGAATTGAACTATACGCTTTCTGATGCAACCCAATTTGGATTGTCCTACCAGTACCAGTCAGAACGGGCAGATGTGTTTTTTGACCCCGACACCTTTCTTTCCTCACTTGTTACTTTGGAAAGTTTTGGTTTATTGAATGCAACGGTTTCCCATAGGTTTTGCGAGCGTATCAAGGTTTTTGGGGCTTTTGAGAATATTGGAAATACGGAGTATACCCAAATATTGGGATTCACCAC
>CALGQU010000135.1 GCA_937959125.1 uncultured Croceitalea sp. | reverse complement strand
GAATGCCTACAATATTTTGGGCAGGACCAATTTTGAAAATAATGACCCCAATGTATCAATAGACTATTTTAAAAAGGCCCATATACTTTTTGATAGTGTTGCCGATTTTGAGATGTCCGTCACCAATTTGGTCAATGTAGGTGCGGTTTTTAGCGGAAGATTGGGACAACAGGATTCTGCGCAACACTATTATTTTAAGGCATTGGATATTGTGAAAAATAGTAACGATACAAAAACCAGATCCAACCTTCTTTTCAATCTTTACAATAATCTAGGTAATTCTTACAGAAGACAAAAGGATTATAAAAAGGCTTTGGACTATTATCGTTTAGCGGAAACTTTGGAAATCAAAGAATACCGTTTAAAAACGAAGAAAATACTTTATGGCAATATAGAGCTTGCCTATTATTATTTGGGTGATTTTGAAAAAGCCTATACTTACCTTTATAAATACGATTCCATAAAAGACGCCATTGGTTTGGCAGAACAGAATGCCGCCATTACCCAAATACAAGAACAGTATGACAATGAAAAGCTACGTGCGGATAATTTGGAGATAGCTGCGCAACGCCAAAGGAACCGCAATCTTCTCTTTGTGGCACTGGGCATCATTTTGGCAGGTGGGATTTTGGGGATCCTCTTGTACAAAAATGCAAGTAAAAAGCGAAAATTAGCAGAGCAAGAAGCCCTACTGGAGCAACAGAAAGTAAGTAATCTGCTTAAAGAACAGGAACTCCGAAGTATTGATGCCATGATAGAAGGTCAGGAAAAGGAACGCCAAAAAGTAGCCAATGAACTGCATGACGATCTAGGTAGCCTTATGGCCACGATCAAATTGCATTTTGATAATATTAAGGGAGATGGGTCGGATGAGGCCCTGACCAATGCCAAAGTACTATTGGAGGAGGCATACCAAAAAATACGTGGCATAGCCCGTACCAAGAACTCCGGAGTGATGAGTGACCAAGGCTTATTAAAGGCTGTGGAAAGTATGGGGCATGCCATAAATGGAACCGGCGCCCTTTCTGTTACCATAGAGGATTTTGGAATGGGTGAACGTATGGAAAATTCACTGGAGCTTACGTTGTTCCGAATCATTCAAGAATTAATGGCGAATACCATCAAACATGCCGAAGCTTCAAAATTGAACATACAGTTGACCCAACATAAGGACAACCTCAACATTATTGTGGAAGATAACGGCAAAGGTTTTGACAGAAGCCAATTGGATACTACTGTACCCAATATGGGGCTGACCACTATTGAGAAACGTATAGAACACTTGGGCGGTAATTTTACCGTGGATAGTATTTTAAGAAAAGGAACCGCCATCCTCATAGATATTCCCTTATGATAACAGTAGCTATTGCAGAAGATCACCAAGCCCTTATTGATGGTATTAAATCCTATATTAGACATGAGGACGATATTGAACTCTTGGGATGCGCCAATGATGGGGAAAAACTATTGCATTTGGCACGTCTAAAGCAGCCAAAGGTTGTTTTATGTGATATCCGTATGCCAAAATTGGATGGCATTACGGTCACCAGGACAATAATGAAAGAACTGCCCTATACCAAGGTGATCGCCTTTACAATGTTCGATCAAGAAGATGCCGTGCAGCAAATGCAAGATGCGGGTGCAGTGGGTTACGTGGTTAAGAACAGCGGGTTAAATGTGGTGCTGGAGGCCATTAGAACAGTTATGCAGGGAAAGACCTATTTTGATCAAAAAGTGGTGCATGCTCTTTCCAAGGGAGAAAAAAACAAATCCAAAGGGATATTATCCAATAGGGAATTGGAGATTTTGCAATTGATCGCACTGGGGAAGACTTCCCATCAAATAGCGGATACCCTTTGCATAGGTAAGAATACCGTAGATACGCATCGAAAGAACATGATCAAAAAACTGGACTTTAAAAAACCCCATGAGCTGTTGCGCTATGCGGTGGAACGTAAGTATCGTTTTGATTGATAGCGAGTATAAAAGGTACCGATTTCTTTACCTTGGTAAGGTATAGTGTTTCGTACAGTTAGTATTTCCTCCCATTTTTTTGCCTTGGTCAGCATACTCCCTTTAGAGAATCTTATTCAAAAAATCCTTGATTTAGGCATTCAAAATCCTATGTTACTTCTAAAATCACTATTGATGGGGAGGTGGTCCAGTAGATAAAATGCCCATATTTACCCTCGTTTTTAGTACTGTCCGGTTATTTTCAATGGTTTGGGGATTAGCCTTTTTAAACACTATTGTTATGAAAAAATGGATATGGGGTGTCATTGCTTTTATGCTCATGCACCAAGTGTATGCAGAGAAGTATGCATTGATAATTGCTGTTGGCGATTATCCTAAGGAATCAGGTTGGCGGAACATTAGTTCAAAGAATGATGTGGCACTCATTAAGGGAGCTCTACGGCGCTATGGTTTTCCCAAACAAAATATTTCCACTTTGATCAATTCCCAAGCCTATAAACAAGCTATTTTATTAGCATTACGTTCGCTACAGGCCAAATTACAACAAGGAGATGTAGTGGTGATCCATTTCTCAGGGCATGGACAACTGATTTTTGATGATAATGGAGATGAACTGGACGGCTTGGATGAAGCCCTGGTCCCTTACGATGCGAAGGTCAGGTACACTGCAGTTTATAAAGGGGAAAACCACATTCGGGATGATGATTGGGGTAAGATTTTGACCGCATTTCGAAATACACTAGGTAATACGGGCAATCTTTTGGTATTGATGGATAGCTGCCATTCTGGGTCTCTGGCGCGAGGGGGAAGTGCCAGGGGCGGGCAGCCTTTGTTTGCACCACCAAACTGGATAAGCCCTGGAAATAACCAAAACAGAGACTCTTTTATGTATGAAGCGGATGGAACGGCACAAGATTTGGCTCCTTTTGTGATGATTTCTGGAGCATCTGCAGATGAGCTCAATTATGAGTACAGGCAATACGGCTCCTTAAGCTTTGCCTTCTCAAGAGCTTTGCAGAACCTTGAAAATGGAAGTAGCTATAGACAGTTGTTTGCCCATATACAGAGTACCATGAACATTATTTCCCCTAAACAAACCCCTATATTGGAAGGGGATGCGGATTACGAGATTTTTGGAGGTGATTATGTTTCCCAAGAACGCTACTATGAGGTAACTGCCATAAAAGGAACGCACAAAATAACTATCAATGCAGGAAGATTGAACGGACTTTTTAAAGGAACCACGGTTACCATAATGCCGGCAGGAAGCCGTAAAATTGAAAATGAAAAGCGTATTACCACAGGGACGCTTATGGAGACTACCTATACTTCTGCTACCTTAGCCTTAAAAGACCCCTTGCCCGATACTAATGAAAGCAAGTACTGGGTATTTGTAAATACTAAGGCACCGGGCCTAGTTTCCACCCAAGTCTACATCCATCCATCCATTGACCAACAAAAGTTCATTAAAGGAATCCAAAAGTTTTTGCAGAAAGAAGGTTTGGGAGAACTTACAAAGGATAGTCTTATGGCAGATATTATGGTGCACAGGAGAATGGATACCCTTAGGCTATCTATTACCAATGGGCTTCTGGACTTGGCAAAATACCCCTTTGATTTAGAAAGTATGGAAGCTACGGTAACAGAAGTGAACCAGCACATCTATGGCTATGCCTATGGCAAATACCTTAAAGAAGTAAGTCTAGAAAATCGGGCATTGGCTTTGGAGTTTAGATTGCTGCCATTTGAAGAAAACAAGACCCAGAAAAAAGATGATAGGATCATTGCTCAAACGCAGATGGATGACGCCTCTGGGATATTCAAAGTCCGACCATACACGGATCGTGTCCGCTTGCAGGTTGAAAACCTTGGTACAGAACCTTTTTATTTTACCATTGTAGAAATTAACAGTAAAGGGCAAGTGGCCCCTTTTTTACCAAATAAAGCCTGCCCATTAAATGATCAAGAGAGGCTTTTGGCCCCTGGGCAGAAACAGGTACTCCAAAACTGTTTGTGGCGGTTTGCCCCGCCCTATGAGCGT
>CALGQU010000134.1 GCA_937959125.1 uncultured Croceitalea sp. | reverse complement strand
ACCTCGGGAATTTTATCGTATTCCTCCTTACGGAGATACTCTTGTGCCAAGTTGAGTTTCCCAAATAAATAATCAGGGTGTTCCTTAACGATCCACCTATTGGTATCATACATCTTCTTGAAGTCACCAAGCTGACCGTATAAAACCGACAAGTAATTTTTTAATTGTGGGTTTTTAGGGTAAAATTCTATGGCGTCCAATAGTTTTCGAGCGCTTGATTTTTTACCCTTCAACGCCAGTTTATGAAAGCGCTCCAGTTGATATGATAGTTGTGGTGAAATTGGACTTTGTTCACTGGCATAACCCGGGTCAGTAGTTATATTATAACCTATTTTTATGGTGTTCATGTAAACGATTAAAATTTTTAATAGAGGTCAGTAGATAAATACATAGTACGGCTTGACTTTAATTTATTGATTTTCAGTTTTTTGATTACTTTTAAGTTGTCTGTTCGAGCGCAGGCGAGAACTATTTAGCAGTTAAAAGTAGGTTTCGACTGCGCTCAACCAGACATTTAGGTATTGATAAAGTTATATTATAAGTAACTAACTACTGACCTCTAATTTTTAATTCATAATTTCTTATGGTACATCAATCATCTATGGTTACTGTCTATTTGATGTCCTAGGACACCAAAATCGCCTTTTAATCTATATTCCCTACACGCTTCCTGAATACCACCCAACGGAAATTTGTAAGGGTGTAGGAGGCTGTTCAAAACATTAGGTTATTTAGATTTCCCTTCATATTTGTCCATATACCGTTTCCATAATTTGGTTTGATGGGTCTCTAGCGATATGCGTCTGCCATCAATAAAAGCATGGCTCAGCTGATTGGTACGCATATCCAAGGCATCACCTTCTGAAACAAAGAGCGTGGCACTTTTACCAACCGCCAAGGTGCCATAATCATTGGCTATGCCCAAAATATCGGCGGTATTGCCCGTAATCAACTGCAGTGCTTTTTCCTTATCCAAACCTTGGGCTACCACCTGTCCGGCATAAAAAGGGAGGTTTCTGGTCTGAAAATTGGACGCCGTAGCGTTTTGAAGACCCACTTTTAGTCCTGCATCCATCAAAAGTTTAGGAAGTTTGTAGGTGAAATCGTAATCCTCATCTTCCAAGAAGGGAAGGGTATGGGTAAAGCGTACCAAAACGGGAACGCTGTGTTGCTTTAAAAAAGAAGCTATCTTATGGGCCTGATACCCTCCCATAATAACCACATCTTGGATTCCATTGTCCTTGGCTAGGGTTACGGCATCTATGATTTCCCTTTCGCCATGGGCATAGACATACAATTTTTGATTTCCGTTAAAAAGCCCTTGCATGGCCGCAAAAGCTAGATTCATTTCCTTGGAATCGCCAGTACCGTAGGCTTTGGCATTTTGAATGAAAACAGCGACCTCATCCACATTTTTTTGATAGTCTTTATTGGGTTGAAAGCCCCTGGGTTCCCCTAGCCACCAACGACCATTTCTAAAAGTGCTTGGCCAGTTCATATGGATGCCATCATCAACTTTAACGGCCGCATCTTCCCAGTTCCAGGCATCGAACTGTACAATGGAGGAAGTACCGGAAATACGCCCTCCTTTTGGGGTTATTTGTCCAAGCAATACGCCATTGGGACGCATACTTTCTACCACTTTGGACTCTGCATTATAGGCAATCAAACTGCGGATATGGGGCAGGAAATTTCCAATCTCATCCTGATCGTTACTGGCCCTAACGGCATTTACCTCTATAAGACCTAAGGACTTTCCCGGGGCTATAAAACCCGGGTATACATGCTTTCCTTCTGCATTGATAACGGTCCCTGTCCTTGCTATTTTGGTAGCGGCACTACCCACATGGGTGATTTTGCCGTTGGCGAACATGATCAATGAATTTTCAATGACCTCTCCATTTCCCAAATGTGCCGTTGCCCCTTCAATGGTTAGGGCTTGGGTCTGGGGTTTTGCAGGCGTCTGCTGCCCGTAAAAAAAAGTATTGAAGAGTATTGCTATTAAAAGAATTTTAGTTTTCATGATGTCTTTTTTAAAGGGTGTCACAGGTAAATCGTGCTTTTTTGCTTTGCTTGGGACCTTGGGTTTTTCCGCCACCTTCTCTTTCCTTTAGCATTAAGTCTATGAGCTGGGCACGTTCTTCCCTAATCTTTTTTCGTTGGATTTTATCTTTTTCCAAATCAAAATATTCCGCACCTTGGATCAAGGTTTTTTGGGCCTTGGCATAAACGGACATGGGATGATCGCTCCAAAGGACCAGATCAGCATCCTTGCCAACCTCAATACTGCCTACGCGGTCGTCTATATGTAACAATTTTGCGGGGTTCAGGGTCACGGTCTTCCATGCCTCAATTTCTGACATTCCCCCATATTTAATGGTTTTCCCAGCTTCTTGGTTCAATCTTCTGGACATTTCCGCATCATCACTGTTGATGGCTACGGTAACTCCTTGGCTTGCCATAATAGCGGCATTGTAGGGGATAGCGTCGTTCACCTCATATTTATATGCCCACCAATCGCTAAAAGTGGAACCGCCTACGCCGTGTTCCGCCATTTTATCGGCAACCTTATAGCCTTCCAAAATATGGGTAAAAGTGTTCACGGTAAAACCAAATTTATCCGCTACTTTCATCAACATATTAATTTCGCTCTGTACATAGGAATGGCAGCTTATAAAACGTTCGCCGTTCAAGATTTCTGCCAGTACTTCCATCTCTTCATCATAGCGAACGGTAGCCCCGGACTTTTTCTGGGTGTCATATTCTTTTGCCCTTTGAAAGTAGTCTACAAACACTTGCTCCACACCCATCCTGGTCTGTGGGAAGCGCGAAAAACTTTGCCAATTGCTCTGCTTTACATTTTCTCCCAAGGCAAACTTGATAAACTTGGGCATGTTAGGAAACAGTAGCCCTTCGACATCCTCGCCCCATTTTAACCGTAAGATGGCAGAGCGTCCGCCAATGGGATTCGCAGAGCCATGCAACAACTGTATAGTGGTCACGCCCCCGGCTAGATTGCGATAAAGGTCAATATCTTGTGGGTCGACTACATCGGTCATTTTTACTTCCGCAGTAGAATTATGCCCAGCTTCGTTTACGGCCAATGCCCCAATATGGGAATGCTCATCAATGACCCCTGCGGTGAGGTGTTTTCCCTTGGCATCAATCACTTTGGCACCACCCGCGTTGAGGTCGCTCCCTATTTTTGAGATTTTTCCGTTTTTTACAAGGACATCGGTATTTTGGAGAACCTCCATTCCTGTCCATACGGTCGCATTTTTAAAAAGCGTCGTTTCCGCTTTTGGTTTTGAGGCATAGCCATACCCAATGTTTGGGAAGGTCATGGCCACCAGTTTAGGGGCTTCTTCTTCACTTTTTTGGTTATCCTTTTCTTCAAAAGAGGCCGTTCTTGATGCTTTAAACGTGGTTTCGGCGCCTTTAGAATCTACAAGCTTACCACTAATATCATTGCTGTCCTGGCTTGCCAAACCATTCATGCGATAACGGTCCCCATTTTCTTCCAAGAACGTAAAGTGTACCCAATTGTCTTTGTAATTGATGGTTGCCGTTAAATCAACCGAATCTTTTTTAATGGTAATTTTAGGTTTGTTGGTCTTACCGCTAATGCTCATGGCATAGGTCTTACCTAGGGCGTTCAAGGTATAGTCCCCTCGAATATCTTTTTGATCCTTATCTGCCAAAACATATTTGGTACCCTGCACCCAATTTTCATAGATGGTCGCGTTTTTATCAAAGATATCCCCAGATACCACCAAGAAATTGGCTTGCCTCCCTACTTGCAATGAACCGATGTTATTGGATTTTCCCAAGATAGATGCAGGTACCCTTGTCAAAGCCTCCAATGCTTTGGTTTTTGTTAAACCATGCTTTAAGGCTTTTTGTACTTGTCCCATAAAATCCGACGGGGATTTTAATTGGTGCATGGTAAAGCTGAACGGGATACCGTTCTTTTCCAAAACCATTGGATTGGTGGGGGCAAGGTTCCAATGCCGCATATCTTTTAAATTGACATACTGCGCTGCATATGGGTCTGTTACATCATAGGCTTTTGGAAAATTAAGCGGAATGATCAAGGTCGCATTCGTTTTCTTTATGGCATCAATATATTGATACTCATCCCCACCGCCCAAAATGGCGTATTGAATACCAAATTGATTTCCTATTTTATGGGCCCGTAGCACATTGCCTGCATTCTCCGAGGCAAAAATTTGGGGAAGGTCTTTATTTTCAATCAAGGCTTCCAAGGAACGGTCTTTGGTAGTACTGTTTCCTTTGGCATACCAATCCATATCATGATACAATTGGCGCATTAAAGCCATAGCCCCCATTAGTGAAGTAGGGTAGGACTGTTGTTTTTGTACGCTCTTGGAAAATGAAAAATACTGACCAGACTCATCTTCAAGAATCCTATCGGCTTCCGTTCCTTTTCCGTTAAGGGTAACCAAAACTCCGGTTCCCCGGGCAATACCATCTTGAAAGTGGCTATTGACGACCCCAAAACCGGCTTTTCTGGCTTCATCAGCTTTTTTGTCATCATAGGTAAACTTGGTAATGGCATCGTTCTCCGGCATGATGTGATCGTTCCAATAAAAGCCCTCACGGGTCGCTTCATACTGTGGGGATCGTCCGCCTGCCCGGTTGCGTTTTGCTTTTTCCATCCCAAAATTGGAGAATACATCAATAAAGGAGGGATATACCCATTTTCCGTTTAAATCCGTCACCACGGTGTTTTTGGGAATATTTACAGAGCTGCCCACTTGGACTACTTTTCCATTTTGGATGAGCAAGGTCCCTTTTTCAATAATTTGGGTAGGGGTGACATAAATTTTAGCGTTTGTAAACGCCGTGTAGTTGTTGTTGGTTGATTTAATCCCGTCGTTTTTCGGAAAGTAATCCTGTGAAAACAAGGCCTGCCCAAAGAGCAAGAGGGCACAACCCAAAAGTTTGATTTTCATCGAAGTTAGCTGTTTTGAATTCGTCGTTTTAAAGGTAACGGAATGTGTATTCCTGTGCAAGGGTCTTAAAACCCATATTTTGCATGGTAGTTGATCAATAGTCCCACTACGGCATTGTAACTTAAAATACCCTCCTCTTGATTATTGACTTTCAAAAAAGCGTTAAACATTTCTTTGAACAGCGGTTCAGCAGGATTTTGATATTGCTCCCAAAAGGCATTGAGTTCTTGGTAGTTTTTTTTGACACCACTATTAAGCCGCTCCCAGTATCTTTGGAACGCCGCTTCATCCTTGAGTCGTAAATCTGATAGGCAATAAGCCAATGCATGGGAGTACGTGGCGTAATTAAAATGGATATCGTTACTCTGCGAAGTCACCAAAAATCCAATAAAATTGGTGGCCCCTTCTGCTGAATATCCCAATTGGTGCCCCACCTCATGGGCACTTACGGTAGGATAGCGTAAAATGGGAATCTTGGCGTTCACTTGCGCCTCCCCCGTAAAAGGATTAAAATACCCGCCATAGCCCATATAGGTCAAAGGAAGGCTATATATTGATTTTTTTAAGCTTGTTCTTTTGTAATGAAGAAAGGGAAAAACGGCACTCACAAGTTCGTAATTATACGGGGTTTTTTGAAAAACGGCATCCTTGCTTTGGGGTAAAGTGACCCCTGCAGATGAGTCTCCTGTAATGGTTTCTTGTAAAGCATTGGTTTTTTCTACCAAATAGCCGGTAAATGTGGTGAGTCGGTCTAGGGTATACTCCCGTTGTATCTCCAATTTATCCTCTATGGGAAGGCGGTAATAGTTCATTCCCCAAAACAGATGAAAAATAAAATAAGTGACGGACAATAGGAGTCCTATATCTGTAATTACCTTTCTTTTGCGTTCCCTAAAATTGAACCTGTTCGTGTAACAATAACGCAGGATCGAAAAAATCAGTACGGTATAAAATAGGTCGCCCACAGAAAACGGAACCCAACCAAACAGGGTCCTTAAGAATTTTGAAATAACGGGGTAAATACCTTCTGAATAATAGGTTTCTACCACATCAGGATATTGCCCCAATAGTTTGACCAAAAGAATTTGGGGGAAAATAGAAAGGGCCACAATAGTCCTAAAGATAGCTTTCATTGTGAACTCATTTAAACTTTTTTTTGGCTACAAAATCACTCTTTTTAATCCCGTTTTGATCTTTTTTCTTTCCGTAACCCAACTACCTGCCTTGCGACAAGGTGGGTGCAACTCAACCTCGAAAGTTTTTGGGACAACAGGACTAAAAATAACCAATATCCAAGGGTAAAAACAAAAAACTCCGATAGGTAACATCGGAGTTTTCTTAAAAGTTTGCCTCGGTTATTGAATTGCTGTAATCTCAATATCAAAAACTAAAGTTGATCCTCCGGGTATGGGGCCATAATCATTGTCCCCGTATCCTAAATATGGCGGTATAAAGATTCGTTTTTTATCACCCACCTTCATGGTCAACAAGGCTTCCCTAAAACCGGCAGCTAGGGGTGCCTCTGGGCTGTATTGCATTTTGGTGGGACCATATAATCCCCGATCCCTTCTGCCAGGATTTAAAATGTTGAATTTTTCAGCTAATGCTTGATCACTAGTATCAAAAAGATCTCCGTTGGCCATTAAATACCCGGCATAGCCTACCATTACACTTTGACCTATTTTTGGTTGTTCCCCGGTACCTTCCGTAATCGTAATCATCTTAAGGCCAGAGTCGGTCATTTCTGCATCGGCCTCCTGTGCTTTAAATTCCGCAACCAAGTCGGTCTTCATTTTGTTGAATTCTGCAACGGCCTTTTCTTCCTCTGCAAAGTAATCGGTCATGATTTGTACGGCATCAAACTTTTTGGCTACTTTTCCATTACGTATGATCTCTACCTTGTCCATTACCATGGTAGGTTCTGGTTTACTTTGGTTAACGGTAGCATTCGCCAAGCTATCCACAACGTCCATTCCTTTGACCACTTCACCAAAAACGGTATGTTTTCCATTTAGCCATGGTGTTTCTTTATGCGTGATAAAGAATTGGCTTCCATTGGTTTTTGGCCCGGAATTGGCCATGGAAAGGATGCCTTTTTTATCGTGTACCAAAGAGTCCACAAACTCATCTTTAAACTTATAACCAGGATTTCCGGTTCCGGTTCCAAGGGGATCTCCACCTTGGATCATAAAATCCTTGATGATCCTATGGAACGTAAGTCCGTCATAATATTTTTTATCCTTGTATTCATCACTTACAAAAGGGTTGTTCCCTTCTGCAAGGGAAACAAAATTTGCAACGGTAACCGGGGTGGCATCATGGTGTAATTTTAGAACCACGACTCCTTTGGTCGTTTGTATATCCGCATAAATACCATCATCCAAATCGGCATATTTACTGGTTTTACAGGCCGAGAACAATAAGACGGCCATAGTGAGGTAAACAAAATAATGTTTCATGTTCAATTTTTGATTTTAATTTAAACTATCGTTTTTCGTAATTATTTTTAAAAGTTCCAAACTACATTTTATAGGAGTTGTCGGACCTATTTTATCATTGTCCCCTTTATAACCATAGGCCAAGGAGGATGGAAAGATAAACGTGGCTTTTTCCCGCTCCTTTAATAGTTTAACGGCGTTCCTAAGCCCTGGGAACAACTGCGATTTACCAATAAGATGTGGTACAACACCTATTTCTTCATTGGTATAAATGGTATCTCCATTGAGTTGCATTACCGCATAACTAAGCAGTACTTCATCATTGGTTTTTGGCTGATAGGTCCCGGTATCGCTCCGTTGTTCAAAAGTGTACCAGAATCCGCTGTCACTGGTCAAATAGGCCGTTGTACTATCCTTTTCAATTAATTTTTCTATAAGCTGCCGTTCCTTGGCAAGGCGTTGTTTGCTTCGGGCAACGGACTGTTTAAAAAATTGACCGGATTTTACCTGTACCGGTTTTCTGGGTTCTGGCTGTCCGCATCCAAAAACAAAAACAACAAGAAACAACACGCCTAGTTTTCTTAACATGTCAATTGTTTTTTATACTCCTTTAAAATCGATTCAAAACGTTGGGTCGTCGTTTTCATATCAGTATCACTTCGCCCACCGGCAGCGTTGGTATGTCCGCCGCCATTAAAATGGTTTCTGGCAAATTCGTTTACCGAAAAATCCCCAACAGATCTAAAAGAAATTTTGATAATGCCCTCTTCCTTGTTTTCGATAAAGATGACCGCAAAATGAATACCTTCTAACGTAAGTCCATAGTTCACAAAGCCTTCGGTGTCTCCCTTACTATACTTATAGCGGTCCAACTCCTCTTGCGATAAGGTAGTATAGGCCGTGCCATATTCTTCTATAATGGTCAAATTACGTAAGGCCACTCCCAATAAATGTAATCTTCCCGGGGAGTTGTTATCAAAAACGGCCTGGTGTATTTCTGTATGCTGTGCGCCTTTATCTATAAGATGTGCAACGATTTGGTGCGTTTTACTTGTGGTGGACGGGTATTTAAAAGAACCCGTATCGGTCATAATCCCCGTATACAGGCAAGTGGCAATATCTTTGTTTATTTTGTCCGTGCTCTCCAAAGCATCCATAAAATGATAAATCATTTCACAAGTAGAGCTCATGCTGGTATCGGAATAGGTTACTTGGGCATAGGTGTCCGGCTGTTGGTGATGATCGATCATGATAAAGGTGGCACCACTTTTCGCTAAAAAAGGTTCCAGTTGTCCGGTCCTGGAAAAATGATTGAAGTCCAGCGTAAAAATCACCGTAGCTTCTTCCAACGCCCTTTTTGCTTGTCCGTTTTCACGTTCAAAATTGATTACCTTATCATCCCCGGGCAACCATTTCAAAAATTTGGGATAGTCATTTGGAGCTATTATGCTTACTTTTTGCCCCAGCTGATGTAAAAAATGGGCAAGCCCCAAACAGGAACCCATAGCATCCCCATCTGGATTTTTATGGGGTATGACAACAATTTTTTGAGGTTGGGAAAGCAATATTTTTACAGTAGCGGTATCTGCTGAATTCATGCGCTCAAAGATACAATAATATAACATAGTGCTAGTCTGGAATAGCTTATTTTTGATTAGCTTTTAGATTTGTCTATGTACCGTTATATTGTCTGTTCTTTGGTCTTTATTTTAGTATTGGTTGCTTGCAAAAGCAAAAAAACCTTTACTCAAGACCAGAAAAACCATACTGATTTTATCATCACTTTTGGGTCGTGCAACAAGCCCGAAAAAAACAATGTATTTTGGGATGATATTTTAGCCTTACAACCAGATGCCTTTATCTGGGGCGGGGATATCGTATATGCAGATACGGATGACATCTATAAAATTAAGGATAGTTATGCCAAACAGAATGCGGTACCTGCCTATAAAGCTTTAAAGGCGCAGGTTTTTGTAACGGGAACTTGGGACGATCATGATTATGGTTTAAATGATGGGGGCGTGGAGTATCTTTTAAAAGATGAAAGCCAACAAGCATTTCTGGATTTTATGGGAGTTGCCAAAGATGCCGAAAGGCGTAACCAAGAAGGGGTGTATTCTTCGCAATTACTGGAGAAAGAAGCCGGTTCCGTAAAAATTATAAATCTAGATACCCGCTATTTTAGAACAGCCTTGACAAATAGTCCGCAGGAAGGAAGACGATACCGACCCAATCCCTATGGCGAAGGGACCGTTTTAGGGGATCGGCAATGGCAGTGGTTGCAAAGGGAATTGGAAAATTCCAAGGCTGATTTTAACCTTATCGTAAGTAGTATTCAATTCCTTTCCGATCGCCACGGCTATGAAAAATGGGCAAACCATCCCCATGAAGTGGATAAGTTAAAAGCAGTAGTAAAAAATAGCAAGGCCAAAGGGGTTATTATTTTATCCGGGGATCGGCATATCTCCGAATTTTCAAAAGTTCAAGTACCGGGCATGTCCTATCCGTTGATAGATTTTACAAGCAGTGGTCTTACCCACGCTTATGAGGATTTTAAAGGGGAACCCAATCCGCACAGAATTGGGGATGTGGTCTTTGTGCCTAGTTTTGGAACCCTATTGCTAAATACTACCAAAGCAGAGGCTACCCTTAGGATTATGGGTAGAAACGGAGCGGTGTTGCAAGAACTAAAACAAGGGTTTTAGTATTGCATGCTGACGAATAAAACGTATTTTTGCGCAAAATTTTAAACGATGACAAATAGAACGTTTACCATGATTAAGCCAGATGCTGTTGAAAGTGGTCATATTGGTGCAATTTTGGAAAAAATAACAGCTGCCGGTTTTAAAATCGTAGCTATGAAATATACCCAATTAAGCTTACGTGATGCACAGGCTTTTTATGAGGTACATAAAGAGCGTCCGTTTTTTGGTGAATTGACCAGCTTTATGTCCAGGGGGCCTATCGTTGCCGCTATTTTGGAGAAAGACAATGCCGTAGAAGATTTTAGGGCGTTGATAGGGGCGACCAATCCAGCGGATGCCGCAGAAGGCACCATACGTAAATTATATGCAAAAAACGTTGGTGAAAACGCCGTACATGGATCGGATAGTGATGAAAACGCTGCAATTGAAGGGGCTTTCCATTTTTCCGGTAGGGAAGTGTTCTAAAAATAGCAATGACCATATTGTAAAGGCCATTCCAAACGGGATGGCTTTTTTTGTACAGCACGATTTCTATTTGAGGTTACTTTTTTTGCCAAATCCTTGAAGATGATCTATTTTGTATGCCCATTTGGAAATAAGCATCCATCTTAAAAACATCACTTTTCGTATTAATCAAAAAAAATCGCTTATGAAGCTTACAATGAAATCTTTCTCCAAAGGTATGCTAGCTGTATGCTGTGCAGTACTTTTTTTAGTGCCCTTTAACGGAGACGCACAAAAGAAGAAAAAGAAGAAAGGACAGTCAGAGCAAACCGCCCCAAAAAAAGACAAGAAAAAAACCATTGAAGAGTTGGTGAAATCCAGCGAAAAAATGGATGGTTTGTTTCCCATATACAGGGATACCATCAATGGTTCCATCCAGCTATTGGTTACGGAAGACCAGTTGAACAAGGAGTTTATCTATTTTAGTCAGGTGGCCAATGGTGTAACGGATGCTTTTAGCTTTAGGGGTGCTTACCGTAACTCCCGTATTTTCACCATACAGAAGTACTATGATAAACTGGAATTTACCTATAAAAACCTTTCCCACTATTTTGATCCGGAAAATGCATTGTCAAAATCCAGTAACGCCAATATTAGTGAGGCACCTTTAGCCAGTTTTAAGATAGAGGCATCGGATGCCGAAAAAGGACTTTACTTAATCAAGGCTGGTGATTTGTTTTTAAAGGAGAGTTTGGCGCAAATAAAACCCCCTAAATTTCCGGGCAGTAAACCAACCGATTTTTCCCTGGGAAATTTGAATAAGGATAAAACTAAAATCAATAATGTTCGCAACTATCCCAAGAATACGGATATTTCCGTTTCTTATGTGTATTCCAAAGGTTCCGCTCTAAATGGTGGCAGCACCGCCGTGACGGACGGTAGGAACGTAGCGATAACCATGTACCATAGTTTTATAGACTTGCCGGAAAATGATTATAAAGCTCGGTTTGATGACCCTAGGGTGGGGTATTTTTTTACCTCACAGAATGATATGACCTCTGTAAACTCCACTAATTACAGGGATAAAATACACCGTTGGAATTTGGTTAAAAAAGATCCTGATGCCCAACTTTCCGAACCCGTGGAACCCATAACATGGTGGATTGAAAATTCCACGCCCATGGAGTTTAGGGAAACCATTAAGGAAGGCGTGCTGGAATGGAACAAAGCCTTTGAAAAAGCAGGCTTTAAAAATGCCATGGTCGTAAAAATACAACCAGATGATGCCGATTGGGACGCTGGGGATATCAGGTATAACGTATTGCGATGGACATCTTCTCCCAACCCACCATTTGGTGGCTACGGACCAAGTTTTGTAAACCCCAAGACCGGACAGATTTTGGGAGCGGATATCATGTTGGAGTTTGTATATCATACCAATAGGGTACGTATTGAAAAGCTTTACGATGCCATTACCGCTGCGGATACAGATAATGAAAAATGGAACTGGAACCAGGACAACAACCAAATGACCTGTTCCTTTGGGCATATGATGCAGTTTAACACCCAATTTGGAAAAACGGTATTGGAACTGAACGAAGCCAATCCGCTAGTGATGGAAGGTTTGCGTAAAGAAGCCATGTTGGAACTTATTATGCATGAGGTGGGGCACACTCTTGGGCTTAACCATAATATGAAAGCAAGCCAACTTTTTAGTCCTGAACAGCTCGCGGATAAAGACTTTATACAAGGAAAGGCGTTGGTAGGCTCCGTGATGGACTATACCGCGATCAACCTAACCAATGATCCCTTGGACCAAGGCCATTATTACAGCACTTCGGTAGGACCGTATGATGAATGGGCCATCCAATTTGGGTATCAAGATTTTAAGTCGGAAAGTGAAATGCAGGCCTTGTTAAGTCAATCCACAAAACCGGAATATATTTTTGGAAATGATGCCGATGATATGCGTTCTCCGGGTAAAGGTATCGACCCAAGGGTCAATACCGGTGACCTGTCCAATGACCAGATTACCTATTCCCTCAACCGAATAGCATTGATCAACGGACTGTTGGGGAAAATAAAAGAAAAATATGCTGATAATGGCAAAAGCTATAACGATTTACGTATTGCCCATGCCATATTAATGGGACAGTATGCCCAAGCCGGTAACGTAATTTCCAGGTTTATAGGCGGTGTTTATGTAGATAGGGCCATGATGGGACAAGATGGCGGTACGCAGCCCTTTACTCCCGTAGCATATAAAGACCAAAAAAGGGCCATGGATGCCCTCAACAAAAACTGGTTTTCCAAAGATGCGTTCAAAACACCCAATACTTTGTACAATTATTTGGCAAGGCAACGTAGAGGCTTCAATTTCTTTAGGGGCCCGGAAGATCCAAAAATCCATGCCACCGTTTTACGTTTTCAAGGCAATATCCTAAGACATATCCTCCATCCAAATACGTTACAACGTATCCAAGATTCAGAATTATATGGAAACAGCTATGATCTAGGGGAGTTCATGACGGATTTGAATAAAGGAATCTTTGAAGCTGATATCTACGGTTCGGTCAATTCCTTTAGACAGAACCTACAATTGGATTATACGAATAAGTTAATCGATGTCTTAACAGGGAAAACTCGCTATACTAACGCAGCAAAATCCATGGCACTGTACAATTTAAAAGCGATTAATAGAATGGCTAATAATTCCAATGGCAATGTGGCCTCTAAGGCTCATAAAACCCATTTAAGGACGCTTATTACGAACGCGATAGAGGAAATAAAGTAGACTAAAGTAATAGAGAAAAGAAAAGCCCTATTTCTTCCGGAAATGGGGCTTTTTTATGGGACACGGCCAAAGGAGATATTATCGCAAGGCCTGCCCCTTGGGAGTTTATTTCATAGTGGGATTTCGATCAAGCAAGTTGTCCCAAAGACCGTCTTTTTTTAGTCGTTTTATTAAGGATTCCTCCCGGAACTAGCTCAATCCCGTTTATGCTGTCCACCTATTGGTGGCATAGAGTTTAGAGGCCATCCAAGTGCCAACGACCATCTCTAAAAGACTTAAAGGAAGAGCAATCCAAAGTGTTTTCCAATCAGAAAGGCCCATATTGGCCGTTGCCACCCAAAAGATGACAAAAACAGTAGACCAAACTACTGTGCCGGCTACAAGGACAGATTTTATGGAATTGCCAAAGGTTCTAGCGAACAACCAAAAAATAAATACCAAGACTAAGGTCAACAACGTATCCCAGAATCCCCAAATGGTAAATATTCCCAAGTCCATTTCAGCTATTCCAGCTTTTCCGTTGAAGAAGGATTTTATCCTTGGCCGTATGAATACAAAGTATCGGAACACTTCAGAAATATTTATCCAAACGCTTACTATTAGGGTAATCATCAAAAATTGTTTGGGTGCAAATTTTTGGTTTAACATAGCTATTTAATTAAGATCGTTTCTTTTATTTTTTTCATGATACTGTCCGGGGCAGGTATTCCAGGACTTAAACGGTAAATAACCACTGATTTTTCCAAGTCTTCAATTTGATGCACCAAATCAATACTTCTTTGGGTAAATTGGGCAAACCGCAAACCTTTGGCGTTGATGATGTTTTGATTGATCAAAAAATCAATTTTTTTACTGCAACGGCATGGATTGTTCGTATTGGCCAAACCACATTTGTTGTTTAAAAAGTTTCGTATTTTTTCACGGGAACGGGATAGTTTTTTTCTAAAATTGGTTGATGTAATCCCCAATATCTCAGCCCCTTCCTTTCCATTAAATTCCAAGATTTCAGCTAAGATGTAAACCAATCTATCCGTTGGATTTAGACAAAGGAGGAGTCCTTGGGTACAGCTTACCTTAACCTCTTCCTCTAAAAGGGCAAGTTCGCCTGCATTTTGGGCATGGGTAACTTTGTTCGACTGCCCCAAATCAATGAGGGTTTCATACTCGTTAAAGGACCTTGCAAAAGCGGAAGCTTTTTTCCCTTTGACACTGATAAGGTAGTTTGTGGCAACCCGATATACCCAGGTTTTGAACCGGCTTTCGCCCTTAAACGTGCTCAAGCGCGTTACAATTCTGATCAATATCTCTTGAGTTGCGTCTTTGGCGTCTTCAGGAAATAGTAACATTTTAAGGGAAAGGTTATACACCAAGTCCTTAACCTCATGGATGATGCTTTCTAATGCTTCCTTATTGCCAGAGTTGGCTTTTTTGACCAAGATGTTAAGATTCTTATCCATTGCTAGTAATTGGACAGTTATGCGCTACCAAGTGTGACAATAAAAAGTAAAAAACTTCTTTTATAATGCCTACCAACATCATTGGAGGTAACCAATTGATGCCTATATCAAACTTGGGTGGGATACCTAGTTACGTTTACCGAAGTACAATTTTTTTGACCAACTCCTTACCCAGTTCTTCATTGATCATTGCAATGATCTTGGTCTTGCCCATACTTAATTCTTGTCGTAGGACGGATGAGGAAAGGGAAACATAAAGCGTTTCATTTTTAAGTTCCACTTGGGTGGTATAGTTGTTTACCCCATTCCCCATGAGTCTTTCCCAAGCTTCTCTGGCATCTACTTTGTCAATGCCTTTCTGCAACCTATTTTCCTTAATAAACTCATTAAGTGCTTCCCCCATGCTTCTATGTTGATTATATCTTTTCGCCATTAGGGTGTTATGTTTATTGCTTGGTACCGTTCGTAGAAATAGGAAATTCCTTCTTGATTTTTAATTTGGTAAGCATCCTTTTCCAGTTGCAATAGTTCTTCCTTCCAATCGCTTAGGGTATTTTGGTAATGTAGAAAAAAGCGTCCTTCTTTTTCTTTCACCGTAAAGAATTCAGCATCATTGGAAGTATCATAGGTGCCATTGAGTTTAGGGTTCATTTTTTTCTTGTACCCTTCCCTTCCTTTAAGTTCAAAATAATCGACGGTAGTACTAATGGAATATTCTTTTAGCTGTCCATTAGGGAAGGTAACCCTTTTTATCTCCCAATAACCGTTGAGCAATGGCAAATCTTCAACCGTTGGTTTGGAGGAACATCCCAATATTAGGAAGATTATTAAAGATAGAATTCCATTTTTCATGTGCTTACAAGGTAAATATTTTGTAGTTCTGGTGCACACTTTTGACCACATTTTCCGTGCGATCGGCATGGGTGTCAGAAATAAAGATTTGTCCAAAACTGGCATCATCGACCAGTGCTACGATTTGTGCTACACGCTGTTCATCGAGCTTATCAAAAATATCGTCCAAAAGAAGAATAGGGGTAGTTTTCGCTTGTTCTTTTATAAAATGGAACTGTGCCAGTTTTAAAGCGATCAAAAAAGACTTCTGCTGTCCTTGGCTCCCGTACTTTTTTATGGGATGTCCCGCAATGGAAAATTCCAGATCGTCTTTATGGATACCGGCCGAAGTATACTGTAAGGCTCGGTCCTTATCCACGGAACCCCTTAAAAGTTCCAATAAGTCCATTTCTTTTAACCGGCTTTGATAATGTAGCAAAATACCCTCTTCTTTTTTAGAAATATTCTGGTATTGCTCAATAAAAATAGGAATGAATTCTTCTAGAAAACCGACCCGCTTTTTAAAAATTACGGTTCCATAAGTATGGAGTTGTTCGTCATAGACATCCAAGGTATCCTGATCAAAAGTGGTATTGGCGGCAAAGTATTTTAAGAGGGAATTGCGTTGCGCCAGCACTTTATTGTATTTTATTAGGATGTTCAGATATTCCTTGTCCGATTGGGAAATAACACCATCCATAAATTTTCTACGGGTATCACTCCCCTCCGTAATCAAATCGCGATCAGCGGGGGAAATAATGACCAAAGGTAGGAACCCGATATGTTCAGAGAACTTTTCGTAAGCCTTTCCGTTTCGTTTAATGACCTTTTTAGCCCCTTTTTTAAAACTGCAGACAATTTTTTCTTCGCGATCGGCCTTTTCAAACGTCCCATCAATCATAAAAAATTCTTCGCCATGCCTGATGTTCTGGGTAGCCACCGGATTAAAATAGCTTTTGCCAAAGGAAAGGTGGTAGATGGCATCCAAAATATTGGTTTTTCCAATTCCGTTTGCACCCACCAAACAATTGATTGTAGGTTCAAAGTCAAGGTTTTGGCTATCAAAATTTTTGTAATTAACTAAAGATAAGTGCTTTAAAAACATATTTTAGTTTGGTGCAAAGCGCAGTTGTTTCCTGTAAAATTCCCAAAAATAACGAATAAATTAGCTTTCGGTTTTGGATAAAAACTTTATTTTTGCGCGATTAATAAAAACAAGAATGGCTACATATAAAAAGCGCGGCTACAAACCAAAAAACAAGGCAGAGGAGATAGAGCTGGATGAACAGAACAGCACAACGGCAGAGGTATTCAATACCTTGGATGAGAATGCATCAAAGACCGAAGCTTGGGTTTCCAAAAACCAGAACTATATTTTAGGGGTCATTGGTGTTGTTGCCTTAGGTGTTTTAGGCTATTTGGCGTACAACCAATTTGTACAACAACCAAAAGAAGCAGAAGCGGCAAACGACTTGTATTACCCACAACAATATTTTGATCAAGCCATGGCACCGGGCGCGGCCAAGGATTCTTTGTTGAATTTGGCACTGAACGGCGGTGAGGGAAAATTTGGGTTCCTTGATATTATTGAAGAATATCCAGGTACCAAAGCGGCCAATCTTGCCAACTATTCGGCAGGAATGGCGTATTTGAACAATCAAAATTATCAAGAAGCTATTGAATATTTGGAAGGCTTTTCTTCTGATGATGCCGTACTTGGGGCATTGGCCAAAGGCGGTATAGGGGATGCCTTTGCGCAATTGAACCAAGGGGAAGAAGCATTGGATTATTATGAGAAGGCCCTTGCACATAGCGCTAACGACTATACTACACCCTTATATTTGTATAAGGCCGGGGTCACCGCATACAATTTGGGCTATGGCGATAAGGCTTTACAATTTTTTGAACAAATCAAAATTGATTTTCCAGACGCAAAACAAGCAAGCAATATTGATGCCTTGATAGGTTCCGTAAAAAAGTAGCATATGGCTACGGCAAATAAAAATCTTTCGGCTTACGATAAGGATAGCGTACCAAATGCGGCAGGACTACGATTTGGTATCGTAGTTTCCAAATGGAACGATACCATTACCGAACCGCTGTTCCAAGGGGCTAAGGATACGCTATTGGATTGTGGGGCTTTGGAAGCGCATATTGAACGATGGAACGTACCCGGGAGCTACGAGCTGGTTTTTGGCAGCAAAAAACTCTTGCAAACCCGGAAAGTAGATGCGGTAATAGCAATAGGTAGCGTTATCCGTGGAGAAACCAGCCATTTTGATTATGTATGCAGTGCTACCGCTCAAGGGATTAAAGACCTAAACGTAGCTTTTGATACCCCGGTTATCTTCTGTGTGCTTACAGATGACACGCTACAACAGTCCATTGACCGTAGCGGCGGAAAACATGGGAACAAGGGTAGTGAGGCTGCGGTTGCCGCAATAGAAATGGCCGTCTTGGGCAAGCTGTCATAGCTTTAGCTACCAGAATACCCCAACTGTTTTAGTTAACAATTTTTGTGAGCTTGGTCCACAGCCGTTTTTCGATTTTAATTACCTTTGAGATTACTCGATGTAGACGCTATGCGGAATTTTTTAAAGCTAAGAAGAAACCGATCTTTTGAATACAAGCCCCGGTATTATGAGGGTGAGGGCAATCCCTATAAAATAGAGCCAAAACTGGAAAAATTCAGGACTACGGTACATAACCAAAGAGGCTTAAAAAACAAGTTTTCCAATGCCGTAAACGACTTGCAAAATGAGGGTGATAAAAATTTAAAACTACGTTTTATTGCCATCGTCGCGGTATTGGTGCTTATCTTTTTGTACATCATCGATTTTGATTTGTCCATATTTTATAAAGGCTAATGGCGGACATTATTAAACTTCTACCTGATCATGTTGCCAATCAGATCGCAGCTGGCGAAGTGGTGCAGCGACCCGCATCCGTAGTCAAGGAATTGCTGGAAAATGCCATTGATGCTGGAGCGTCTTCCATAAAATTAATCGTTAAGGATGGGGGTAAGGCCCTTATCCAGGTAGTGGATGATGGTATTGGGATGAGTGGTACGGATGCTAGGCTATCGTTTGAACGCCACGCCACATCCAAAATATCCGCTGCCGAAGATCTTTTTAATTTAAGCACTAAAGGGTTTCGTGGTGAAGCTTTGGCCTCCATAGCGGCAATTGCCCATGTGGATTTGCATAGTAGGACGGCGTCCAGCGAAACGGGGACACATATAAAAATAGAAGGAAGCAAGGTCATATCCCAAGAAGTGACCGCTACCCCAAAGGGGACTTCCTTGGCCGTTAAAAATCTGTTCTTTAATATTCCTGCCCGAAGAAATTTTTTAAAAGGCAACCAAGTAGAACTCAAACATATTACGGACGAGTTTCAGCGTGTTGCTTTGGTGCATCCGGGGGTTGCTTTCCAATATTATAACAACGGGTCAGAATTGTTCAACTTGCCCAAGGAGAACTTTAGGCAACGCATTGTACATGTCTTTGGAAGTAAAATGAACGAACGCTTGGTTCCGGTTGAGGAAACTACTGATGTGGTGAGTATATCCGGCTTTATCTGCAAGCCGGAATTTGCCAAAAAAAGTAGGGGAGCGCAGTTTTTCTTTGCCAATGGACGCTATATCAAAAGCCCTTACCTACATCATGCCGTGAGTAACGCTTTTGAAGGGCTTATAAAACCGGATACCCATCCGGGGTATTTTCTTTTTTTAGAGGTCGATCCCAGGGCAATAGATATTAATATCCATCCTACCAAAACGGAGGTCAAGTTTGAAGACGAACCTACCATATATGCTATTCTCCGGTCCGCGGTAAAACATGGTTTGGGCCAGTTTAGTGTAGTGCCAAGTTTGGATTTTGAGCGGGATCGTAATTTAGATACCCCATACGCCTATCAAGAAAAGGAGGCCGTATTGCCAAAAGTAGCGGTGGACCAAGCGTTTAATCCTTTTGAAGGGATAGATAGTACCAAAAGTGTTACCCCTAGTTTTAAAAAGGAATCCGTTACCGGTTGGGAGCACCTGTATGAAAATTTGGAAGAAGATAGCAACGAGGCCTTCAGTAGTGTCCATTTTGAATCCGGTTTGGAGACCCCAGAAATTTTTGATCAAAAAGAATCCGAACTGGCACCTACACAACATACGTTTCAACTACAGCATAAGTACGTGGTGACCACTATTAAATCCGGTTTATTGGTCATCAATCAAAATAGGGCGCACAAGCGTATACTTTACGATCGATTTTTGGAACGTAAAGAACTCTGTAAGGGGGTAAGCCAACAATTGCTATTTCCGCTAAAATTGGAGTATTCGCTACAAGAAATACAACTTTTGAAAAACTTGGAACAAGAATTGGTTACCTTAGGGTTCGTGCTGGTGTTTGATGATAAGGAATCTTTGACCATCACCGGAATTCCCAATATAATGACGGAGAGTTCTATTGCAACGGTCTTGGCAGAAATCGTGAACCAGTTTGAAGACGATCATACACCCAAGGTGAGCAATGCCGATTTGATTGCAAAAAGTCTCTGCAAGTCCTTGGCCGTAAAAAACGGACAACAATTGGTGCCGGAGTCCCAAATGGCGTTGGTAAACGATTTGTTTGGTTGCGGGGAACCAAAAGTTGATCCTTTTAATAAAATGATCTATACCCTGGTCGGCGTAGATGAAATAGATAAAAAATTTGTTTAGATGGGTAGGATTACGGAGGCAATAAAACATTTGTTGATCATTAATGTGTTGTTCTTTTTGGCAACCTCCTTGTACGGTGATCAAATGTACCAATGGTTCTCCTTGTGGTTTCCAAAGAACGATAATTTTACGCTTTGGCAAATCATAAGTCATATGTTCATGCATGGGGGCTTAGGGCATATTATTTTTAATATGTATGGACTTTGGGCATTTGGTTCCCCCTTGGAACGGATGTGGGGTAGGAATAAGTTTTTGTTCTTTTATTTTTCGGCCGGATTGGGTGCTGCCTTATTGCATACCGCTTCAA
>CALGQU010000133.1 GCA_937959125.1 uncultured Croceitalea sp. | reverse complement strand
ACCAAAACCAAACAACACCCATGCAAAACGATTTTAAAAGTCCCGCATTTAAAAAATTGTTGGATTCTTTACAACAACAGAGTTGGGAGTTGGAGCTCCTTATTTCAGGTTTTGCCATCTTTGGCCTTTTCACCGCCTATGAGCCCTTACGTATTGGTGCCCAAAATGCCCAAAATGAACAGCAGATCTATCAAGTTGTACTTTTATCGGTTGCGTTTATTGCTTGTTGCATCCTACTTTTTAACCTATTGCTCCATGTGGTGTTACGCGGGCTGTGGATCGGGGCGTTAGGGCTGCGTTACGTTTCTGGGGATATTGAGTTTGATAAACTTAAGTATAGCGACCGGTTTAAAAATTACCTTCAGAAAAGAATAGTTTCCTTTGATCGCTATATTGCCAATTTAGAGAATTACTGTAGCGTTCTTTTTGCGATTTCTTTTCTGTTGATCTTCCATGTTTTGGCCCTTACCCTTATTGTGCTGAGTCTCGCTTTGGTAGGTAATTTTGTTATCGATAACGACGAGCTGCCAAAATGGGTATCCAATTGGATCGGTATTCCTCTAATTCTGTTTCTGGTATTTGGCATGCTACTTACTTTTTTGGATTTTATAACCCAAGGCCTTTTAAAACGTAACAAATGGGTAAGCAAAATTTACTTCCCCTTCTATTGGGTCTTTAGTTTTCTCACCTTATCGTTTCTGTACAGGCCATTGGTCTATAATTTTTTGGACAATAGGTTTGGGAAACGTATTATTTATCTGCTTACGCCAATTTATATTTTTATCTTGGTTTTAAGCGGATTGGAATACCGCAATTCCAACTACTTGAACAAAGACAGTAGCTCATCCACCATATATGCCAATAAGGAAAACTATTCGGATATGATGAATGACGGTGCAGACTTTCCGGGAGGGGCCGTAATACCGTCCAAGGTCATTACCACAAAATTCCTTCCTATTTTTATTCCCTACTCGGAAAATGTGGAGAATCGGGTTTTTGCTTATGAAAAATCTTTGGAATTAAAGGAAGACCGTAGAGGGCTGACCTCCACCAATTTTAGGTTCAGTAACAACTGGAGCGATGAAATTACCACAAGGGCCCAGAAAGATAGCATCAGAAAGCATTATTTGGAAATTTTTAATGAAACCCATTTTTTTAAGGTGGACAGCTTAGAGTACGACAGCGATTTTATTGTGACCACCAATGCCAAAAACCATCTGGGGTTTGAAACCTTCCTAAGTTTGGAAGGCATCAAAGATGGCCGACACCAACTCCGTGTAATGCGCAAAAAAAGGGAAAAAGATACCGTGATAACGGTTATCCAAGAGTCCATTCCTTTTTGGTATTTTAAAAAATAATTTTAAAGTGTCATGCAGCATCAAGGTATGCATGACCAAGCAAAATAGTACTAAAAATCCTATATTTCCATCAAAACCAAACTTATGAATAACGACTATAAAAGCCCGGCGTTCAAAAAGCTCTTGGACTCCTTGCAGCAACAGAGTTGGGAGTTGGAATTGCTCATCTCTGGATTTGCCATTTTTGGTCTGTTCTCCGCATACGAACCTTTGGAGATTGCCATACAAAAAGCACAGCATCAAAACGATACTTTTGAGTTGGTCTTATATTCCATAGTCCTATTTTCATGCATCATCCTACTTTTTAACTTGGTATTGCACGTGGTGCTAAGGGGGCTTTGGATAGGTGCATTGGGATTACGTTATGTATCTGGAGACATTGATTTTGAGCATTTAAAGTATACGGACCGCTTTACGGATTATCTTAAAAAACGGATTGTTTCCTTTGACCGTTACATTGGTAATCTGGAGAACTATTGTAGCGTCCTTTTTGCAATATCTTTCTTATTGGTCTTTTATCTGTTGGCCATTACCTGTGTCAATGCAACCTTTGTTCTTACCATGTCGGCAATAATTGATAATGAGTTTTTACCACGGTGGCTGGAACTGACCTTGGGAATACCCGTTCTTCTCTTTTTTATCTTAGGTATAGTATTGACCCTTATAGATTTTGCAGCCCAAGGAATCCTAAAAAAGAACAGGGTTATTGCAAAGCTCTATTTTCCTTTTTATTGGGTGTTCAGTTTTTTGACGCTATCATTTCTATACCGTCCTTTAGTCTATAATTTCTTGGACAATAAATTTGGTAAACGCTTGATCTTAATGTTAGTCCCTGTATATATTTTGTTACTATTTTTTGGTTCGTTCGTCAAGGTCAAATCCAATGTTATGACTCCGGAAATATCATCCTCAAAGCATGTCACTACCTACAACAGCTATTTGGATATGCTTACGGAAGAAGGTCATTTTCCGGGGAAAATCGCCATTCAGTCCAAAACCGTTAAAGATGCCCATTTACAGATATTCATGCCCTATACGGAAGACATTGAGGACAATATCTTTCTGCAGGATACCCTTTTAAAACCAGAATCGGATCTAAGGGGGTACAAATCAAGTATTGTTGTAGGGTGGGAACGCGCGGACCGGGAAAGGAACCCTATTAATTTGGATAACCTCCACGGCCGGTATTTAAATGCTTTGAACGCCATATATAGCTTTAAGATCGATCAAAAGGATGTTGATGCTGATTTTGTTTTTGCCAAGGGAGTAGGTAAATCAGACGGATTTGAAACTTTTTTGGCACTTGATAGTCTTAAAAACGGGAAACACACCTTTGCATTAATAAAGAAAATGAAAAAGAATGACAGTATTTCCATAGATACGGAGATGGTCATTCCTTTTTGGTACTTTAAAGAAGAATAACATGTTCCCCTACCCTTGGCATTTATACCTAATGGCCGGCATGTACGTTGTTGCAGGCCTTATGCACTTTATAAAACCTAAAATATACCTTAGGATCATGCCCAGATACCTGCCCATGCCCCAACTATTGGTTTTTTTAAGCGGGCTTGCAGAAATATTATTAGGGTTCGGACTTTGTTTTGCATACACCAAAACCCTAAGCAGTTATGGTATTATAGTGATGCTTGGCATTTTTCTTACTGTCCATTTTTATATGCTATCCGGCGAAAAGGAAGCTGCAGGGATCCCCAGATGGATCTTACTTTTAAGAATACCGTTGCAATTTGTGCTCATGTATTGGGCGTATTCCTATACTTTGATCTAGGCAAACCTATTGTTTAAGTGCTTTCTTAACAGGATGGTTTGCAAACACGCTAGTATCCCTGCAATTACGATGATGTACATCACCGTTTTTGAAAGTCGGAACTGTAAGAACAATTGGGCAGACCAATCATGCATTTTTCCAAGCACCAAATCATAGTTTACGTAATTCCCATTTGGCGTATATAAGTAGAAACCAAAAAGTATTAGACCCACCACCAATATACCAAAACCATAAAACATCCATTTTGGCAATAGCGGACGATATTCGATTTTTGTATGGTAAATCGCCAAGGTCCTATCCACTACTTCTTGTGTAAAACCATCACTTGGTGTTTGCAAACGGTCTTCCGCCATTAGGCGGTCTATAAATTCCTCCAACTTCTCTTTACTGTCCATAATCGTTTTTTAATACGTGTTGTTGTCGGTCCTTCACTATGTTAGCCAATCTAGTGCGTGCCCTATGCAACTGTACCTTAACGGTATTTTCAGATCGGTTGAGTAAAACGGCCATCTCTCCCAACCGCTTTTCTTCAAAATAAAAAAGCGTTAAGATGGCGGCATCCTTTGGTGCTAATTTTTTCATACATTCTTGTAGGAACATCGCTTTCTCTTTTCGGGCAATCTCGGTAAAAACAGTATTCATTTCCCTAAGCTCAACGTTGTTCACTTCTTCCACCTGGACTGTTTTTTGCATCTTTTTTACTTTTTTAAGTCGGTCCAAACACGAATTGTAGGCTATTCTATAAATCCATGTAGACAATTTGCACTCTCCCTTGAACTTTTTTAAGGATGTAAACACTTTTATAAACGTATCCTGTGCTACCTCTTCTGCCTCTTCCCTATTCTTTAACATGCGTAGGGCAACCGTAAAGACCAGGTTTTTATGTTGGTCCACCAATGTGGCAAATGCTTTTGCATCCCCATTTAAAATGGCATTGATGTTCGGTTGGTCTGTTTCCATGGATCTCGTATCCATTGGACGCTATCAAAGAACAAAAGGTTACAGCTTCTCCAAAAAAAATAAAAGCTAGTCTTATTATAAAATTACGGAACCATAAAAAATATGATGTTGCTGTAACCTTTTCAAAAAAAGAAACGTCCAAAGGACAAGTTAAGTTTATTAATCAATTAAAATTCGAATGATTATGGGATCAGAAATTGTTATTATACCAGTAATGTTTGCGGTAATTTTTGCCATTGCCTACCTCTACTTTTCCACCAGGAACAAAGAACGCTTGGCATTGATAGAAAAAGGGGCGGATGCCAGTATTTTTGTCAAAGGAAAACGGGAAAATGCTGCACCATTTTGGAAAGTCTTGATCGTAAATATTGCACTCCTATTAATTGGTATTGGATTGGCCATCTTTATTGGGTCCATTCTGGAAAACCAATTGGGCATGGATGAAGACATTGCCTATCCCGGAACTATTTTCCTTATGGCAGGTATTGGATTGTTCGTTGGCTTCAATATTACCAAAAATCTGGAAAAAGAACAATAACCAATACGTTTCAACAGCCAAGAAACCATCGTAAGCTTTACGATGGTTTTTTTATATCTTAAGGGCATGAAAATTATAGCAACCAACTTAGGGAATTCCACAACGGTAATATGGCGCGGTAGGGAAATACAAACAGGAATCTACAAATATCCCGTAGCTGGACCCTTACGTTTGGAAAAAGAAGATGTGGCTAAAGATACCGTCATCGACAGAAAGCACCACGGTGGGGAATTTAAGGCCTGTTATCTCTTCTCTTCGGATTATTATGGGGATTGGAAAGCAAAATATCCGCATTTAGATTGGGACTGGGGGATGTTCGGCGAAAATTTGACCGTGTCCCATATGGACGAGAATCAACTATTCGTGGGTGCTATCTATAAGGTGGGCAGCGCAAAAGTCCAGATAACGGAACCCAGACAACCCTGCCATAAATTGGGCATCCGTTTTGGAGACCAAAAAGTGATCAAAGAGTTTATAGACTACGGACACCCGGGAACCTATGTAAGAATCTTAGAAGAAGGATTGGTGCGCACCGGGGATGAAATGCTTCTGGAAAAGTCTGCCCCAAATTCATTGAGTGTTGCGCAATACAACCAACTGGTCAATAGTAGGGACAAAGACCTGGAATTAGTGCGTTTGGCAGTGGATAACGACAGTATAAGGGAAAAGAAACGGAAGGTCCTTAAAAAACTGCTAAAGTAAACTGCGGCAAGCCAAGCCTAAAAATAGTACACCCTTTGGGGACGCCAATAAAAAAACCCCGAAGTAAAACTCCGGGGCCCAACTGAATAAATTAACTGAAACTAAACTACTTTACCTCAATCCTTTCCTTAAAAGATTGATTATTATCTATCACAACTACGGTATACTTATCCGCATATGCTTCTTCAAAACTAAACGCTTTCTCAATAATAAGTTCGCCTTTGACAATCTCTTTAAAGACCACCCTACCTTCACTATCATACACTTTGATAGTTACTTTTTCTTGGTCTAGGTTTAATATATTAAGAAGAATCATTTGTCCTTTTCTTGTAAACACCGGATCCAACTCCACGTTGATCAAGTTTTTCTCTACCTCAAAAGACTTTTTACCAAAAGGTCCTTTAGGTCCGTTTGCCATACCCACTACTGTAGTGAATAATAAGGCTGCTACTGCTGTGTTTTTAATACTAACTTTCATAACACTGTCGTTTTAAGAATTGTAATTTTGTATTACACTACAAACATACGCCCGCCAAACCCCATAAAAACACCACAGGATTTGCCTATATCTGTTCTATTTTAACCACATTGCAGTGTTAAGTAAATATTAAGGTTAAAATAGCATATAATTTGGTTAATTTTGTATAGAAAGACTATCCAAGGGTGGTCTAATTTTACCTTATGGAACAGGATATTCTACATAAAAAGAACAAGCCGGCTTTTGAGTCCATAATTCCCAGCTTTGGTCATTCATATACCTATAATATGTATAATGAAACCATGGGGAACAAAAACAATGGCTGGCATTACCATCCAGAGATTGAGTTGGTCTATATCAACGGGGGATCTGGAAAAAGACAGATAGGCAGCCATATTTCTTATTTTAGGGATGGCGATCTTATCCTTATTGGTTCTAACCTACCCCATTGCGGGTTTACGGATAAAGCCACGGGCAATACGGCTGAAACGGTTATTCAAATGAAACCGGATTTTCTTGGAAACGATTTTTTCCATATTCCAGAGATGGCCAACATCCAAAAACTATTGAAGATGTGTAAAAGTGGTATCGCATTTTCTGGGAAGACCAAACGCAAGGTGGGCGAAAAAATGGAGGTCATGGAATATCAAACAGATTTTCAACAACTGCTATCCATATTGAATATTTTAAATGAACTAAGCTTATCAAAAGAATACCATGTTTTAAACGCGGAAGGCTTTTCCTTGCAAACGGAAATAAAGGACAACGACCGTATCAATATTGTATTCAACCACGTAAAACTCAATTTTAAGGAAGACATCAGTTTAGACACCATTGCAGATATGGTAAGCATGACCGTCCCATCCTTCTGTAGGTATTTTAAAAAAATTACCAATAAAACCTTCGTACAGTTTGTCAATGAATATCGGTTGGTGCATGCCTCCAAACTTTTAGCGGAACAAACCATGAATATTACAGAGGTTTGTTATGAATGTGGATTTAACAATTTTTCTCATTTCAATAAATCCTTCAAGGCGTTTACGGGGCAAAATCCATCGGAGTACCGGAATCAATTAAAAACCGTGTTACAATAAGCCATGTTGTTCGATCTTCCCATACAACTAGACTTACCAAATGCGGATATCACCTACTATCCCCAATTTTTAACGCAAGAAAAGGCCGATTTTTACCTAAAGTATTTTACGGAAACCATCCCATGGCAACAAGATGATATCACTGTTTTTGGAAAGACCTATCCGCAACCGCGCTTGACCGCACTATTTGGGAATAACGGAAAATCATATTCCTACTCCAATATTAACATGCAACCCCATGAATTTACCCAGGAACTAAGGGAACTAAAGACCTCTTTGGAAACAAACGCGAATGTTCACTTTACCACCTGCTTGTTAAATCTGTACCGGGATGGTAAGGATAGTAATGGTTGGCATGCCGATGATGAAAAGGAACTGGGAACAAATCCTGTGATTGCATCCCTAAGTTTGGGACAGGAACGTTTTTTCCACTTACGGAACAAAGCGGATAAAACATTAAAACATAAGCTGCTTTTGGAACATGGGAGTCTTTTGTTGATGCAAGGGCCCACGCAACACTATTGGCAGCATCAAATCCCCAAGACCGCTAAACCCATTAAAGAACGTATTAACCTTACTTTTAGGGTGATACGGTAGGTGGCGTTTGATGTTTGATGTTTGATGTTTGATGTTTGATGTTTGATGTTTGATGTTTGATGTTTGATGTTAAAAAAAATCTTTAAACTCTAGCAAACAACATTCTCAGTAATTTTCCTGTCTCTTTGCTCTTACGTCTTTGTTCTTAAACTTCAACCTGCCTCCGCGAATTCCATATCTTTGCAACGCTATGGATAGAACATTTACGGAACGGCAATTGGACCGCATTATAGAAATGGCTTGGGAAGACCGCACCCCTTTTGACGCCATTACCTTCCAGTTTGGGATATCTGAACAAGAGACCATTGAAATTATGCGACGTGAAATGAAGCCAAGTAGTTTTAGAATGTGGAGAAAGCGGGTTCAAGGAAGAAGTACCAAGCATGCCAAATTACGAACGGACGACGTCAACCGTTTTAAATGCTCCAGACAAAAACATATTTCCGGAAACAAGGTTTCTAAAAGATAACCTGATTAAGAAAAGATATCGTTGAGCACTTTTGCCAATCGAAATCCGCCTTCTTTCAAACGTTTAAACACTACTGGGTTGAATTTGTAGGTATACCGATACCCTAGTTGCTCCCCTCCTTCTACAGAACCATAGATGTCCTTTGCCAGCACATGGGATTCTTCCAACCAATCTAGGATACTTCCTTGTTGGATGAGTTTCCGCTCTTTTTTGGTAGTACTTCTGTCCAGTTCATCACCAAGCTCATAATAGGTCATTTTATAAGACTCAATAAGCTTGGAATCCCATACCTTATGAAGATTACTCCCTTGACCAAACCATTGTACTTGAATATCGTTACCACCGCGATCTTCTTCCCTTCCTGTATGCAAAGGTTGGTGTAAATCGCCTATGATATGGATTAAAAAATTTAAGTAAAAGACTTTATCCGATCGGGTGCTTTTGGAATCCCTTAGTACTTGTCTGCATTTTTCTATGGCCGTAACAATATCGCCCAAACTACTTTTTTCAGCATCCTCATACCTCACATCCAAAGGATAATTCACATAATGCCAAGGGGTAAAACTGCTGTATTTTCTATCGGACTTTATTTCATCGGCGTAGGTGGAGGCAAAAGCCAAACTATGACCATCCAATAGGTTGGCAATCGCTTTCCTTGCCTTTTTGCTCAAATGCTTTTCCGCGATATGACCGGTTACCCGATGTCCTGTTTTTCCCCATACCAAATTGGCATTAGCGCTAGTAAAACAACACAACAGTACGAATAGGAGGATAACGCGCATAACCATAAGTTTTGGCAAATGTAGAAAACTTTGGTAGTTGACAAAACTTTATCAAATTATGTTAATGTGAAGAATGAATAAATGTGAATTAAAAAATATTTAATATATTTATGATATCATTTTAATATCAATTCAAATTTACCACTATGTCGCAGGAAAAAATCATTTCCCCAATCAACGGTTATTTTATGCTTTTTATTTGTTTGTTACTTTTCTTTGGGGGTATTGGCCTTATCATTGTTACGGGGATGGTCTTGCTGGGACTTTTTACCCTGTTAGGGCTTTTTACCGCTTTTGGCCTGGTATTGGTCAATCCCAATAGTTCCAGGGTGCTATTACTTTTTGGGAAATATGTAGGCACTATCAAAAAAAATGGCCTTTTTTGGGTAAATCCTTTGTATTCGAAAAAGAAAATATCGCTTCGTGCCAGTAATTTTGATAGTGAGCGCCTTAAGGTAAATGACAAGCTGGGGAATCCGGTCATGATCAGTACCATTTTGGTATGGCGGGTAACGGATACCTACAAAGCGGCTTTTGATGTCGATGATCATAAAAATTTTGTTCGCGTACAAACCGATGCCGCCGTTCGAAAACTGGCCAGCATGTATCCTTATGACAACTTTGCGGATGAAGGAATAGAAGAGGATATTACCCTAAGGTCCAGTGTAAACGAGGTAAGCGAAGCTTTGGAAAAAGAAATTCAAGACCGTCTGGAGATGGCCGGAATAGAGGTATTGGAAGCACGTATCGGCTACCTTGCCTACGCCCAGGAAATTGCCAATGCCATGCTTAAAAGACAACAAGCAACCGCCATTGTTGCGGCACGACATAAAATTGTGGAAGGTGCCGTAAGTATGGTAGAAATGGCCTTGGCCGAACTTAACGAAAAGGATATTGTAGATTTGGACGAGGAACGTAAAGCGGCCATGGTCAGTAATTTAATGGTGGTCCTATGTTCGGATAAAGACGCCTCGCCCATAGTCAATACAGGAACTTTAAATCACTAAAAAATGAGGGTGTTTACAGAAAAGCAGTGGTTTAACCAGTGGTGGATGCAGCTTATTAACCTAGCTCTGTTGGGTATGCTGCTCTATTTTTGGTACAAATGGTGGGTTTTGGGCGATAAGGTAGATAAAGTGGCCCCAGACGATATAACGGGGCAAGTTGTTGTAAGCCTATTGTTAATGCTAAGTTTTGGTGTCATTTACATTTTTCAATTGCATACCAAAATTGATGACCGCGGCATTCATTATCGCTTTTTTCCCTTCCATAGGAGCTTTAAAACGATTCCTTGGAGAGAGATGGAAAAATGCTACACAAGAACCTACAAGCCCTTGACAGAATATGGGGGTTGGGGGTATAAATTTGGCACGGTTGGGGGGAAAGCCTACAATGTAAAAGGAAACCAAGGGGTCCAAATCCAATTTAAAAATGGGAAAAAATTGCTCATTGGTACCCAAAAGCCAGATGACGCGCAACGTATAATCAAACGGTATTTTTTAAAAGACAACAATGAAGGAGTATAAGGTAATATCATGGAAAATGGGGCTTAGCCGCAATAACGAACGTTTAGAAGACACTCTTAACGAGTATGCCAAACAAGGCTGGCAGGTGGTCTTTATTTATGAAAATTCCACCACTATCGTCCTAGAAAGAGATAAAAACAGATGAGAACTTCCCTATTCCTATTTCTATGTTCCCTAATAGGGACCACGGCACAAGAAATCCAAGAAGAAGAAATCCAATTGTTCAATGGTGTTATTGAGCTACCGGGCACCTTGACCTACCCTAAGGTCGACAAAAAATTACCGTTGGCACTATTTGTGCATGGGTCCGGAAATGTGGACCGCAACGGCAACCAAGGTGCTTTTATAAAAGCCAATTACATTAAGCTCCTTGCAGATAGCCTAAACCAGCAAGGAATTGCGTTCTATAGGTTTGATAAACGTACCAGCAATCCAACCAACTTTGCCCATTTAGCGAATACTTCCTTTTATGATTTGGTTGCGGATGTCGCCATTGCCATCCAACATTTTAAGCAGGATACCCGCTTTAACAGCATCCATCTCATAGGACATAGCCAAGGATCGCTTATCGCTATGCTCAATGCCAAAGAAGGGATAGCGAGTTACATTTCCTTGGCAGGCCCCGGGCAATCTTTTGATCAAGCATTAATTGGTCAATTGACACAGCAAAACGAGGAGTTGGGTAAAGTTGCCACGGACCACATTGCTGAACTTAAAAAAAAGGATACCATACTCAAGGTAAACCCGAATCTCATACAATTGTTTGCACCGCAAAATCAGAAATTTTTAAAGGAATGGATGCTCATCGATCCAGCAGAAACATTAAAGACCTTGGAAATTCCCATTCTTATTTTACAGGGCGATAGTGATTTACAGCTAACCCTTAAGGATGCGAATAATTTAAAAGATGCAAACCCCAAGGCCCAGATGGAGGTCATTCCACAAATGAACCATGTATTGAAAACGGTAAAGACCCTCCAAGAAAATCAAGAATCCTATGTAAAACCGGAGTATCCCTTGTCCAGTATATTAGTAAGGTCCTTAACACAATTCATACCATCCCATGAGTAAGAAAAAGGCATTTGCTTTGCGGATCAATGAAGAAATGTTCAGGGCCATAGAAAAATGGGCCGCAGACGAGTTTCGCAGTACCAATGGGCAAATAGAATGGATGTTGATGAAAACGTTAAAAGAAGCCAAACGCCAGCCTAAAAACAAGGAGGACAAAAAAGAGTAAGGTATTTTACATTTTTTTAACGCTGTCCAGATGTATTTTTGTTGGGACTAATTCAAACAAAATGACCAAGTTCTTAAGTGCAGTAGTACTTATGTTTTTTGTCGTATCGCTCCATTCTCAAAAAACACCCTCTTATACCGTAAAACATTTTGAGACGACCATAGTGCCGGATGGTATCCTGGACGAAGCCGTTTGGGAAAAAACAGCACTGATCGGCGCATTTCAACAACACTTTCCGTCAGACAGTATTGCAGCCCAATACCAAACCGAAATACGGATGTTTACCAATGACAAGACCCTTTTTGTGGGAATCAAGGTTTTTGGCAAGGGGGATGATTGGGTCATACCTTCTTTGGAACGGGACTTTAGAGCAGGTGGTAATGACAATATCAGTCTCTTGTTCGATACTTTTAATGATGGCAACAATGCCTTTCTCTTTGGCACCAATCCTTTTGGTGTACGGCGGGAGGCGCTAATTTCTGGGGGTGGTGGTACTCCCGGGGGATTTACCACCTCTTGGGATGTAAAATGGCGTGGAGACGCAAAACGATACAAGGGGTACTATACCGCGGAAATGGCCATACCCCTAACCTCTTTTAAATTTGCCGAGGGCGAGACCAAATGGCGATTTCAAAGTTATCGGTTCGACCAGCAGAATAATGAAAACAGCGTATGGCATCCCATACCTCAAAACCAACCCATATTTAGTTTGGCGTTTATGGGTGATATGGTTTTTGAAAAACCCTTGGGAAAATCCAGAACACCTATTGCGTTGATACCCTTTATCAATACGCTGGCCGATAAGGATTTTGAAAATGATGCTAGCCAAACCAACTTTAAAATTGGTGGTGATGCTAAAATTGCTATTGGCAATGCCATGAACCTGGACATCACCGTAAATCCCGACTTTTCCAATGTGGAAGTAGACAATATTTTTACCAATCTCACCCGTTTTGAAGTATCCCTCCCAGAAAGAAGGCAGTTTTTTGTGGACAACAATGACCTTTTTGGAAATTTTGGGGGCCGGCGGGATTCCAACCCGTTTTTTTCACGTAGGATAGGCATTGCAACGGACACGGATGGAAATTCCGTAGAAAACGATATCATTGGTGGCCTTAGGTTAAGCGGTAAGCTCAATGAAACCCTGCGCTTAGGTTTTCTAAATATCCAGACCGCAGAAGACGAGTCCCAAGAAATAGCCTCTAACAACAATATGATGGTGGCATTGCAGCAAAAGGTGTTTTCGCGATCTAACATTAGTGCATTTTTTATCAATAGGCAGACTTTTGGGGATTCAGAATTTACCACACCGGAAGAACGGTACAACCGTGTGGTAGGGGTAGATTATAACTTGGCAAGTGCGGACAATACTTGGAACGGTAAGTTTTATGCCCATAAATCCTTTCAACCGGATGATGATGAGGGAAACTTTTCCGTTGGGGCAAACTTAGGCAGAAACTCACGCTATTGGACCGTTTTTGCAGATGCCGTATGGATCGATGAGGATTTTACGTCCGACCTGGGCTTTATTCGTAGGACGGATATCGTAAAAGTGGTAAGTTCCGTTAACCGCACCTTCTGGCCCAAAAAAGGCCCCATAAACAACCATACCTTAGAATTCTTTCCAGAGCTTATCTGGAGGCCAAGTCTCGATTTTCAAAAAACGGACCAAACCCTTTCCGTATTCTATCGCGTAAATCTTAAGAATCTATCGGAATATCGCGCAGGCCTGACCAATAATTTTATCTTTTTAACCAATTCCTTTGACCCCACCGGTACGGAAGGGGCCATGGAACTACCCGGAAATCAGGGATACTATTTTAATACGGCCTCCATAGGATACCAATCCAATAGGGCCAAAGTATTTGCATTTGAAGGAGGTACCGAGGTAGGCAGCTTTTTTAACGGAAATCGATTTTCCGTTAATGGTCAAGCTACCCTAAGGGTACAACCCAAGGCCCTTATTAGCCTTGATGTTAGGTATGACAGAATTAGCCTCCCGGACCCGTTTCCAAGTGCAAATCTATGGCTGATCAGTCCACGGTTCCGCTTTACCTTTAGTAAGTCCGTTTTCTGGTCCACGCTGGTCCAATACAGCAACCAAAGGGATAATCTGGGAATCAATTCCAGATTACAATGGCGGTTTGCCCCACTTTCCGATTTGTTTATTGTGTATAACGATAACTATGCCGTGAACATTTTTGAACCTCGGTTCCGATCTATCAACCTTAAGTTGACCTACTGGCTTAACATATAGCGGTTTCATTTTGTTATATTTGGTTCCATATCCCATATTATGAACCAACTTCCCTTAACTGAAGACACCGTTATTTTTGGTCTTCTGGCCCTCTGCTTAGGATTTGTTTTTTATACCTCTTCCCTAAAAACCGGCTTTTGGAAAAAGTTCTATGGCATTGTACCCACCGTATTAATGTGCTATGTATTGCCTTCAATTCTGGCAAGCGTAGGCTTGGTAAGTGAAGAAAATTCGAACACCTATTACATTGCCAGTCGTTATCTATTGCCAGCGGCATTGATTTTAATGACCTTAAGCATCGATTTAAAAGCCATTGCCAATCTAGGTTCCAAAGCATTGATCATGTTCTTAACGGGAACAGCAGGAATTGTTATTGGCGGGCCATTGGCCATCTTGATCGTGTCCATATTCTCACCGGAAACCGTTGGCGGGGTAGGGCCTGATGCCGTATGGCGGGGATTGGCCACTATTGCGGGTAGTTGGATCGGCGGAGGTGCCAACCAAGCGGCCATGCTGGAAGTTTTTGAATTCAACCAAGAAAAATATGGCGGTATGGTCCTGGTGGATATTGTAGTGGCCAACCTTTGGATGGCGGTCATTCTGCTGGGTGTTGGTAAAACAAAAAAAATCGACGCTTGGTTGCAAGCAGATACTTCTGCAATTGAAACCTTAAAAACCAAAGTTTCTGAACATACGGCAAAAATTGCGCGGGTAACCTCATTGCATGACTTTATGATGCTACTCTTCTACGCTTTTGTAGGGGTAGGTCTTGCGCATTTTTTAGGGCACCATTTTGCAGAATTTTTGGAAAATACCTTTGAGGTCATTCGTGATAAAGAAAAAGTACTTTCCTCCCTAGGTTCTAAATTTCTATGGATGGTGGTTTTTGCTACGGCTTTTGGTATCGCCTTATCTTTTACCAAAGCCAAAAATTACGAAGGTGCGGGGGCCAGTAAGATCGGGGGCATGTTCATTTATATCCTGGTAGCCACTATTGGCATGAAGATGGATCTTGGGGCCGTTTTTGATAATCCAGGGCTTATTGCCATTGGTTTTATCTGGATTCTCATCCATGCCATCTTGCTTGTGGTAGTCGCCAAACTCATAAAGGCACCTTTCTTTTTCCTTGCTGTCGGCAGTCAGGCCAATGTGGGCGGTGCTGCCTCTGCACCGGTCGTTGCTGCGGAATTCCACCCTTCCTTAACCTCCGTAGGCATTCTTTTGGCGGTATTTGGGTATGTGATAGGAACGGGCGGGGCCTACCTTTGCGCCCTACTTATGGAAGTAGCGTCAAAAGTGTAGTACATTGTTTTGGAGTGGGATTACCGCACATTTAAGGAAAAGAAACCTAAGAATTAGAACCAAGCTTGGCCAATTGAAAAAGTCTAAATGAGTTCAATATTAAACACTCTATTATGGAACAAATACAATCCTTTTTTATGATATTTGCGGCTCAAAAAATAAATATGAAATACGCTTTTAGGTTTTTTTTGATGGCCGTGGTTTTGATTGGATGCCAAGAGAAGTCTGACAATGCCATGCATGTATCAGGCACCATTGACGGTCTAAAGAAAGGGACTTTATTTCTACAGCACCTTCAAGATTCTACCCTAACGACCATAGATTCCGTTGTCATCAAAGGAAAAGGTGATTTTAAGTTTGAATATGATTTAGATAGTCCGGAAGTCTTCTACCTTTATTTAGAAAAGGCGGATAATAACGATTTCAATGATCGGATAACGTTTTTTGGTGAGCAGGGCGATATTACCATCAATTCTGCTTGGAACACATTTGAAAGCAAAGCTGAAGTATTGGGTTCCAATTCCCATGACACCTTTCAAGCATGCCGGGATATTCTTTCCAAATTCAATGCTAAGGATTTCGAATATATGCAAGCCATGATACGAACGGAGAATCCCTTGGATTCCCTGCAACTGGATTCCGTACAAAAATTGGCGAACAAAAATACCTTAAAAAGGTACCTATACGTACTTAACTTTGCGTTGACCAATACCGACTCTCCCGTTTCACCTTATATGGCCCTCACGGAAGCCTCGGACGCCAATCCTAAATACTTGGATTCCATTAGCCATGCGCTAAGTCCAGAGGTGGCCAATTCAAAATATGGTAAAACCCTAAAAGCGTTTCTAGCAAAAAAATAATCAATAGGAAATCCCCTAAGCGGATAAAGCGTTTAATTTTTCAATCAAGGCCGTAGCCTCCTTCTCCAAATCGTTTCGGACACCTTTAAAATGCTCTTTTTTGCTCCCGGAAGTTTCTTTTTGGTTTACTTTATCCATAAGGGTATCAAAACTGGCAATAGCAGTTTCAATAATTCCCATACCTTCTTTGGAATTGGTATTTCCCGTAGCCGCTTCCCATTGGTATACCGCTTCAATAATATCGCCAAAAACAAAATTGATGTCTTTTTTTAAATCACGAATACTTGCCATAGTTCCTTATTTTAATATTAAATAGTTACTTCCAACAGCCTAGCATGGTCTGTAGTTATTTTCAATTGTGTGCTACTTGCGGGTACCAATGCGGTCTCTCCTTTTTTAAGGGTAACTTTACCCACGCCATCATCAATAACAGCTTCTCCCTTAACGCACATAAAAATAGTAAAGGAATCCCTTTGGGAGATATCTTGTTCAAAGTTCTTATCCAAACTCAAGGAATTGGTCTTAAAATAAGGACAATCCACCATGGGATTACATACATTCTTATCATCTGGGTACGCGACCTTAAAATCGTCCTTCCTTGTATAATCAATAGCGTCCAAGGCCATATCCGTATGGAGTTCCCTAAGATTACCATTTTTGTCCCTTCGATTAAAATCAAAGACACGATAAGTAACATCTGAAGTTTGCTGTATCTCGGCCAACAATACCCCAGCCCCTATGGCATGTATCTTTCCCGTATTGATAAAAAACGTGTCACCTTCGCCGACTTCCTCATAATTGAGTAATTCCAAAAGGGTATCCTCTTCCAAGCTTTTTTTATATTCTTCCTTTTCTACATCCTTGTTAAATCCTACAATGAGTTTTGCGCCAGGGTCGGCATCCATAATGTACCACATCTCCGTTTTTCCAAAGGAATTATGGCGTTCTTTGGCCAAAGCATCGTTTGGGTGTAGTTGAATGGATAGGTCTTGTTTGGCATCGATAAACTTTATCAATATGGGAAATTCCTTTCCAAAACGTTCCACAACGGATTTACCCAAGAGCTGTTCCCCATACTCATTGATCAGTTCCTGCAAGGATGCCCCTTTTAAACTGCCATTGGCAACTTTGGAAACATCACCCTCAACTGCGGAAAGCTCCCAGCTTTCCCCGGTAATATCGTTGTCAATATCCTTATCCAAAACTTCTTTAAGCTTTGTGCCTCCCCATAGGCGTTCCTTTAAGATAGGGTCAAATTTTAAGGGGTATAGTTGCATAGTTCGTTGGTTTTTTATCCTGAATAGGTAACGAAATTTCTAGGGGTTTCATATAATACGACCTCAATTTCATTCTCTGGGTCAATATGCGGGCGCAACTTGTTCCAAATAACTACGGCAATATTTTCTGCCGTAGGGTTTAACTCCGTAAACTCAGGAACATCCATATTTAGGTTTTTATGATCAAAAGCTTCTTCCACTTCCTGTTTGATCAGATCCTTTAAAATCTTCATATCCATTACATAGCCCGTTTCTGGGTCTATTTCCCCAGTAACACTAACGATGAGATCGTAATTATGGCCATGGAATTTTGGATTGTTGCATTTACCAAAAATAGCATCGTTCTTTTCAAAACTCCAGTCTTTCCGGTACAACCTATGGGCCGCGTTAAAGTGGGCCTTTCTACTGACTTTTACTTTCATTTGGATATATGTTGCATGAGGTGCTCGTAGAATTTTTCAAAAATAATCTTGAACCACTCCGTGTAGGTACCAGGGTTTTCTTGGATGTCTTGTTGAATAGCTTCTGGTTTCATCCATTTCCAATCGGCTACTTCATCCAGGTTTATTTCGGGCTTTCCGTTGTAATGGCCCATAAGCACATGGTCATACTCATGTTCCGTTAAACCATTATCAAAAGGTGCTTTGTAAATAAAGGAGAGTACTTCTTTTAATTCCGATTCAAATCCCATTTCCTCCATCAACCTACGTTTTCCTGCCTCAATATTGGTTTCACCATCTCGTTGGTGGCTGCAGCAGGTGTTTGTCCATAACAAGGGGGAATGGTATTTATCGGCAGCTCGTTGCTGCAACATGGTTTCTCCTTTATCATTTATGATAAAAACGGAGAAAGCCCGGTGCAGTACCGCCTTTTCATGGGCTTCCATCTTGGGCATAAGACCAATCTGATTGTTTTGGTCGTCTACCAAAATCACTTTTTCTTCCATGCGTCAAAAATAGAACCTTTACAGGAACCTTTGCGACCCGGAAGCCATAAAATTCTTATCGTGCTATTGTGATTCCTTTAGAAGAAGCGTGGGGATTTTAAATTACCTATGGCACTAATAAAGTCATAGCGCAAAACCAGCTCAAACGAACCATCATTAAAAGTGGTACCTCCCAAAGCAGTGGTTTCGCGATCATAGGCTATCCCGATCAAGAATTGATCGGATACCTGAAACCCTACTAAACCACTCACAGCGGCATCCCAACGGTAGGCCAAGCCGCCAATAAATTTTTCATTGAACAAAAAGTTAGCGGATACGTCCACTTGCAATGGAGCGCCCTGTACCAATTTGGTCAAGATTGCAGGTTTAAATTTTAGGAATGGATTCAACTCCATAACATAACCAGAGATAAAATAGAAATTTATTTGCTCTCTGGCCGTGGAAAGCGAGGATTCTTCAAAATGTTCCGTTTCCAACAAACGGGGTACGGAAAAACCAGCGTAAAAACGGTCTGTATGATAGTATACCCCTGCACCAAAATTAGGAGAAAACTGGTTGTCTATATTAGTTGGCAATAAAGTATCATCGTTTACATTGAGTTCGTTAAACCTAACATTTAATAGATTGGCGCTCGGCTTGATGCCGAAACTCAATTGTTTGTCAAAATCCAGTTGTACGGTATACGAAATATCCAAGTCTATTAAAGTTTCTGATGTTGGTCCAATAACATCATTGACAAACGATACGCCAAGGCCAACACCCTTAATACCTATTGGGGAATGTACGTTTAAGGTCTGGGTAACTGGAGCCCCTTCCAAACCTACCCATTGGGCCCTATAGAGCCCCGCAATACTCAAATGACCCTTAGATCCCGCGTAGGCCGGGTTTACGCTAACGGTATTGTATACATATTGGGTATATTGGGCATCTTGTTGTGACCATACCAACATGGGCAATAGTAGCATGAGTGCAAGCCCAAGCTCCTTGATTCTATTTCGATAGTTTCCTTTTCCCTTCACAGCTTGCCCCATTATCTATTAATATATATGTATCCCGATCTTTGCTGCATACCCCTTGTTTCCATCATATAATCAATAATATAGAAATACGTTCCTGTTGGCAGTTTGTTATCTTGATCAACGGTAACCCTACCGGTTGAGGTTCCGTCAAAATTGTTACTGTTATTATCATAGGCCCTAGTAGTAAATACGAGTACCCCCCACCTGTTGTAAATCTTAACGGTATTGTTAGGGAAGTCCTCAATATTCTCAATGACCAAGGTATCGTAGTTGCCATCACCGTTAGGGGTTAATATCTGTATCACATTAATGTCCTCGGTTTCCGTAGGTTCAAGGTCTGGATCTAAATAATTGGGTATACCATCCTCATCATCGTCATCATTGCCCACATCGCCATCTAAGTCCAAATCTTCATCCGGTGTAGCAATACCATCACCATCATCATCAAAATCCCTGTAGTCAGACTCCCCATCTTGATCAGTATCGGGCAGATCGTTCCGTGGATCATCAATTTCATCATTCACATCAATATCAATAGCTGTGTCCCCTTCATAACCATCATCCAAACCATCATTGTCCTTATCGGAACCTATGAATACTACATCGGCAATACCATCCATATCAAAGTCATGGGCTTCAATGTTGTCCGGTACGGTATCATTGTCACTATCCGTATCTACATAATCAGGTAGACCATCACCATCTGTATCTTCTGGAATGATTCCTGCACTTCCATTTTCTTCATAGGCATCATCCAAACCGTTGTTATTGATATCTTCACCACTTGGCGGAATATATCCATCCGTACTCTGGGCCTCCACATTATCCGGAATACCGTCATCATCGCTATCTATATCCAAATAGTCCGGGATGCCATCACCATCGGTATCCGTAGGATTGGTTGCCGGGTCGTTATCCCCATCGGCATTCAAATCTTCAAAACTGTCTATTATTCCGTCGTTGTCACTATCTATCTCCGTCATAGCAGGTTGTAGTACTACTACGGTTACCGTTGCAGTCTCGCAATTTCCTTGATCATCACATAAGGTATACTCAAAAGTATCTGTTCCTATAAAGCCATCATCCGGGGTATAGGTAACCACATCATCGGAAGGGTCGTTGGGCGTACCGTTGTCATCTATGATTACCGTACCGTTAGCTGGATCGGTTACGGTAAGGCTACCTAATGTGGGAATATCATTGTCATTATCATAAATAGCAATGGTTATGGGCGTTTCCAACTCCGTAGTAACCGCATCGTCGAAAACATCCAAAATAGGCAAGACATCTATGGTTACCGTTGCCGTACTGCAATCTCCCAAAGTGTTGCAAACTGTATAATCAAAAGTATCAACGCCATTATAATCTGGATCTGGCGTGTAGGTAACTACATCATCCGAAGGGTCATTTGGGGTACCATTATCATCGATAGTTACCGTACCGTTCGCAGGGTTGGTCGTGGTTAAACTTCCCGATGTGGGCAAACCAGAGTCATTGTTATAAATAGGTACGGTGATGGAGGCATCTTCATCTACCGCAATCATATCGTCCATTAAGTTTGCGGATTGGTCCATACAGACCACGGTAAAGCGTGGTAAGGCTATGGAATTTCCAGCTTTTACAATGGTAGCTACATAGGGTTCTACGGTCTGGGTTGCCGTGACCGTTGGCCTAAGCTGGTCACCTGGTAAAACGGGGTTCCAACTTACCGTTGCATTTGTCCCAACATTGGCGGTAATATCTAAGGTTACTTCATTGTCCGGTGCGGAACAAGGGGTCACAATAAAATACCCTGTTGCATTGGAACCACAAAGGGTGCCGTCATAGGTAGCAAAATATACGCCCGGTGCCGTGACTTCTAAAAAGAAATCCGTTCCCAAAACCGTATTGGTATCTTGGGCCTCAAACCATTGGTAGTTGGTTTCATCCGTACTATTGGGCGCTTGTAACAAAAACTGTGCATGGGCCGTGGTCCAAGCCGTTAAGACAAGGACCAAGACAAGGAATCCCTTTTTATATGTCGTGTTTTTTTTCAAAATCTATTTGGGACTGTATGGATTATTTAACAACAAACACTACATTGATCAATGAATTGTAATCTGTAGGTGGTGCGGTAATTGTATAGGTAAGTAAGCCTTCATCCGTTAAGTTAAAAGCCCCCATATCAAACACACTTGAATCCGCAAAAGTCACGTGATAATCCAACTCATCCGCATCATAAACAGGAATAGAACCACCACTGCTAATCACAGGAGATCCAAATTGGGCAATATACTCTGAATATAAGTTTACTGTAAATGTACCCGCAACGGAAGCATCAATAGCTATTGATGGTGGATAAAATACTCGTGCCGCCTTAGAAGTTATGGGTGCTATTGCTTCTATTACTTCTTCAACATTTACTTCTGCCGTATCATCACCATTAGCATCAATATCATCATCAGCATTGACCACACCATCACCATTTCTGTCTCTTGGAACAATAGCTACTTCAGAAGCTGTTTGGTCATCACTGCCTAGCGTCGCTGGATCTACCTCTATGACATCACCATCAGACTCTACAGCCAATATACTGGCCACAGTTCCCGTATAAGTTCCAGAACCCAATTGATTGAATGTAAGTTCATTGGTATCGATATCAAAAGTTATCCATCTTGTGAATCCACCACCACTAACTTGTTCATTATAATTGGCAAAGAAAAATTCACCGGTACCTGCTGCGGATGAATTTAGACCAAAAGTTACCGAGGCCAAAGTATTATTTATGGATCCACTAAAACGATCAACAATAAAACCTGCGGTATTGCTACCTCTTGAAAATCGGTTTGCATCATTGGTAGCAACATGGAATGCGCGTTGGGGATTATTAAGACCAAAACCTACCCTATTTGCTGAGCCATCGATTACTAATGTATTAGCATCAAAATTTAAATCAAAAGCACCTTGTGTTACTGCACGGTTCCCTGTTAGGGTGCCATCCGTAGTGTAAATATTATCCCCTGATACGGCAGCCAGTTCTGCCAATGCTGCTTCTACATTGTCCGTAGTAAAGTTGTTTCCTGTATCCGCTACTGGAACATCAGCTGCGTCCTGTAGCTCGTTCGTGGCACTGGAATCTCCGTCGCGGATGTCAATCGTCGCAGACGTCCCGTCAGTTATTGTCAATTCAACGCTTTGGTTAGCGACACCACCCGCACCGATTCCCAAGTCCTGGTCGTCCGTGCCC
>CALGQU010000132.1 GCA_937959125.1 uncultured Croceitalea sp. | reverse complement strand
TTTTGTATCGCAGATTCACAAGAATTCGCGTCGCGCACACGAACTTGATAGTTGCTTGCGCTCAAATTAGGGAAGCTGCTAGAGGTCACATAGGTGGCCCCGCCGTCAATACTGTACAAGAAAGGACCTTCTCCTCCGGAGTTTACCGTAATGGCAATAGACCCCGTAGCATCCCCATTACAAACAACGTCACTAGGTGTTGCCGTAAAGTCGATAGGGGCGTCTTGGGTTATGGTCAAAGTAAAGATGTCCTCACAGAAACCAGTAGCGGTATCGCCATTGTTATCACGCACATAAACATCATAAGTACCCGCGGCAAAACCGGAAACCGGATTTGTTGCGTTGAAGCTGACATCGGAAGGAGTGGACCCCGTGTTCACGATGGAATAGACGTAGTTGCCATCACCGCCATTGGCCGTAATGTTGATATCAGTATCCGTTGCACAAAGCGAAAGATCGTCCGCTGTGGCCGATACCGTCAATTCTGGTTCAATGGTTATTGTCTGTGTAGCCAAGGTTGTTGGACAACCCAATTGGTCACGCACATCAATAGTGTACGTGCTACTGGACAGGTTGTTGAACGTAAAGGTGGTCGCGGTTGTTGGACTGGGTGTCATCCAAGGCCCGGCATTAATTCGGAATTGGTAACCACCGTTCCCATTGGTCACATTGACAACAATACTTGCCATATTGTCCCCAGCATAACAAGTGGTTTCCGTGACATCAAAAACAACAGGGTTTAATGGGACTATTACCAAAGGGGTATCTATGGTGTCTTCACAACCGTTGGTGTCCCTTGCACGAATCACATAGGAGCCATCCGTTAGTCCAGTAAAGCTGGTGTTGCTGCCGTTAGTGGCAAAATCATACGCGCCAATGATAACGCCTGTAGTATCTTCCAATTGGTATTCGTAGCCGGGCAGACCCCCTAGGGCACTTGCCGTAATGGTAGCATTGGATGTACAAGAAAGACCCGTTGTAACGCTTGCAGAGACTTGTACAGCGTCTGGCTGTGTAATGGTCTGGCTTATGGATGTCGTACAGGTGATTTCATCTACTTTACGGATATCGATGGTATGGTTTCCTGCCCCTAAAATAGCCGCAGTGGTAATGGGCGAAGTTGTTGCCGTGATGAACGCACCCCCGTCTATGGAATACTCAAAACCGGCAGGGAGGTTAAAGTTGTTTACTTCAAAAGTGATAGTACCATCGTTTAGGCCATTACAGCTTACATTGGTATGGCTTTGCACGGTACTTTCAAACATACGTCCTGCTTCTACCGTTACCGGCGTTGCTACGGACAATTCGCAGACTTCCGTCTCTTGAAAAATCTGGATATCGTCTATAGCAAAGTCATTTCCGTTATTTCCCGAAATTTCGGAACGGATCACAAATTCCAATGTAGTATTGGTCCCCGGGTTAAACTGTGTTTGAAATTCTCTCCAATCACGCTCGGGAAAAGGATTCGCTGCATCTTGACCATTTTCCAATATAGCCCCTGTCTGTATGGATCCGACCAATGTCCCCAAGGTGTTAGGGTCCCCATCGGATTCACGGATTTCAATGGTTAAATTGGGATCTAGTAGGTTTGGGCTCCTTTGTTGGTTAACCAGGTTGAAAATGGCCAAACTTACGATAAGGTTTCTATTTGGAATGACATCCCTAATTTCTTTGGTGTAAATTATTTGTCCAGGGGATGGGGAGCCAACGTTCATGACCAAAAACCTACCGTTGGGGTCTGATGTTCCGTCCGGTTGCAATGACGAATGGTCTACTGGGCTTATCCATGTGCCAAAAGGACTAACGATCCTATTGGTCACACTATATTCAAAATCGTTGATTTGGGTATTGTTATCCCCGCCTCCAGCAGTACTTGTAGTCTGATCTTCAAAACGATAACCCAAAGTGTCGGGACTGGGAATGGTTCCATTGCCCACGCCAAAATCTTCGTTCAGCAACAAGCTTGGTACTGGTGGTACGGCATTGGTATAGAAGGTGGTTACCGTATAGGTCCCTGGAGGAACATTGGTAAACACATTGCTGCTGGGATCGGGCATATTGTCCACACCATCCAATTGATACCTATAGTTATAGTCGCTGATACTTGGTGAAGCGGTAATGGTGCCCGTGCCATCGCAGTTGTAGTTTACCTCTGGGGTAAGCGCAACATTAGGCGGGGCCGGCAGTGCATCAACGGTTACGGCCATTGGAAAGGAACACCCAGAGGCATCCCTTACCAGTACGGTATAATCCCCAGGGGCAAGCACCATTATAGTGCTTGGGCCATAGTTACTACCACCATCAAAACTATATTCATAAGGGGCTACCCCACCAACAACATTGGTAATGCGAACCTCACCACCATTGGCCGGGTCACAGGTAGCGTCGCGGGAAACCCCGGCAGATGCGCTCAACGGAAAAGGCCCGTTTAGGACCAAAGGTTGTAAAACATCACAACCACTAGTATCTAAAACCCGGATATCATAGCTGCCCGCAACCAATCCCGGAAAAACGGGATTAGGTTGGTAGGTAACACCATTATCAATACTGTACTGGTAGGGCCCTATACCGCCACTTACGTTAATGGTCAGTTGTCCACCGGCATCACCGGAGCAGGAAGGCGCCACTTGATCAACGCCGTCTATGGAAATGTTCCCAAAGTCATTGATGGTAACCGGGTTTGATAACGCGTAACAGTTGTTTGCATCGATGACGATAAATACATATTCCCCATTTTCACCTGGAAAGTACTCATCGGTGCCGTCCCCATCTTCATCCCTCCAACCAAACTGGAAGGTAGTACTTACTTGATAGGCATTAGGGTCAATATTATCCACTATTTCTTGTTCTGTTGGGCTTCCCCCTGGGCTGTGCACCAATACGCCATCCTTGCTCCAGATGGCAAATAGGAAGTCCGGATTGCCCTGTCCGCCTGTTTGGGTAAGCTCTATAAAACCAGCGGAACAACCTATGTCCGTAGTGGTCAAAGCAGATAGTGTAGGATCAGGAATCCTTGTTACGGTAATGTTCTGGATATCTTCGCAGCCATCGTCTGTTCGGGTGATGATGATATAATCTCCGGGATTAACATTGTTAAAAGTAAAGTTGTTGTCTGGCTGCGCCGTTTCACTATCTACCAACGTGCCGTTGGCGGAACCGTCGTCCAAGCGTAATTCATAACTGTAGTTGGGAAACACGTTTAGTGCCTGGATATTGACTTGTGCCAATGCATTACAGTTGGCGGGGGTCAAGTTGATATCCACACTTAGATCGCGGCGCAGTATACCAATATCCTCTGTCTGGAAAATACATGAGTTGGGGATGGGATTGCCAGAAGCATCGAGTTGCACCACCTCGACCCGGTATGATCCATTGTCGGTAATATCAAAGCTAGGGCCGTTATTGTCGCTAAAGGGAACTATAATGGCATTCCCATTGGTGGGGGTGCCTATAGCCTGTAATTCTGCAATGCTTAGAAAGCCTGAACCGGGAAGCCTTACCATAACATACCTACCAACAGCCGTGAGCCCGGTAAGGTTCTGTGCGGCATCGGAATTCAGTGTGCCTACCAAGGTATAGTCTGCAGGATCCGTACTGTCTACATCCCCTACAAAAACCTCTGCATTATTGAGTCTATTTTGGCAGCAATCCGTTCTGTTGAAGACGTTTATTGCACTTAGGTCATATTGCCCACCAAGATCTACCCTCCACCATGCGTTGGTGTCATTATCGCTATGGGTTGTGGAACCATTGTTATATACCCCGTTCGTGTTGCCATCTACCGCTCTTGAAGCAACACCTCCAAATCTTGTCGAAGATTGCGTGGCTGCCTTATTTTGGGCAACGTTGCTTGGGGTGGTCATTAAGCCGGTATTGATCAATTGGTAGCCATAGTTGTTCCCCAAATTGGTTATGGTAATATTTCCTGGAGTATCGCAAACAATATCCCTAGTGGTGTATTCTATATCCAAGTTGTTTTGGAACACATTGAAGAAAAACCTACTGAAACAACCGTTTTGGTAATTGATGACTACCCGGTATTGTCCTGAAGCCGAAGCTGTAAAACCATCCCCGTTCGCAACAGGGTTCCATACACAACCATTGTTTTTGTTGGCACAGTCCGCTGTTGCGGGAGCGCAACTTCCTTCATCCAATTGTTCCCAAACAATGCTATCCGCATCTGGGATATTCAATTGGATCAATTCCGTGTCATTGCTTCCGCAAAGGAATATCTGTGGCAGTTGATCCCCGTCATTAGGGCAGATCAACACTTCTCCTTCTATGGTATTGGACGTGTCGTTTATTAATTCGGTTATAGGGTTAAATTGGGTGGTGCCAAAGCGTTCTACAATAATAGTTTCACTAAAACCTTTACAAGGATCAGCTATTTCCTTATCCACAATATAAGTACCGGCATCATCTACCAAAAGGGTGCTGGGATCGTTGTCCGGGTCCCCATCATTGATTACCGGATCAGAAGCATCAATTTGACCATTATTGTTGTCATCCCTTACCCAAACGTAATTGTCAAAACCATCACCGGCATCCAATAGAACATCAGCCCCGCAGAGTTGCGCGGTCCTGGTAAAGTTGCATGAATTGAGGTCGTCCAACAAGAAATTGGTTGCACCCGGGGTCACAAAGCCACAATTATCAAAATCGGAGACACTGGGGTCGTCTGTAATTACCGCACGGTTGATATCCCCTTGGTAGGTGGAATAGGCAAGGTTTTCTATCAAGTCTGTACAAGCATCCACAAAGTCAAAACAGTTTTCTGCAACTTGTACACGAATTCGAATGGTATAAGTGGGATCTCCAATTTCTACGAGATCGTCGGGTATGGTAAAGGTAATTTCATTGGTTGCGGGATCAAAAACATGGGTAACCCCCGGGGCACCGACCACATTGACTGCTTGAAAAGTGGTATTGGTTGGGAACACATCCCTAATGACGTAGTTTACCGCGTCATCATTTCCAAGGTTTCTAAAGCTTAGCACATAATCCAGTTCTTGTGCCAAGTTGACCCCTAGCCCTGTTATATCGTTGCCCCCAATATCTTCCACTCTTTTTTCAAGGACAATATTGGGTTCTATTATTTCTACGGAAAATGAGGTTAGGAAAGGTCCGTAGCCGTCACCAGAAGATGTAAACCGCAAAGTTGCGCCCGACTCACTGTTTGGCAATACCGTCTCGTTAGGATTGCTCAAATTGAACAAATCAATATCGGTACCCAAGGTGTTGGTGCCAAATGGTGTTCTGGTTGGAACTTGCGCACCGTCTACGGTAATGGTTGAGTTGAAAAAGTTGTTATCTGGGTTTAAGGTGGTGGAAAGCCCTGTAAACGCTGAGGCAGCATTCATATCTGCCCTTATGAAGAAACGGTCATTTAAAATGCCCCTATCACCTTCCAAAGCTGCTACCCCAACACGTGCCCTTACGGGAAAAGGGGCAGGCAAGGTCCTAAAACCATCTACATCCACGTCTACGGCACCAACCGCACCGGAAAGGCCGGCGTAACCATCAAACGTAGAGATGAACTTACCGGACTCATTGGGGTTCTCATAGATAACCACCATGACCCATCCAGCAGAACTTGAACCTTGTCTTCTTCCTCTTGTAGCCCTGATGTTCGCGGCGGTATATTCCCCACTGGGGTCTGCATTGGTCCGTACAAGATCGGTGATGTTCTTATAGCAGATTACAGGGGCATCTTTAAAAAAAGAGCCGGTTGAGGGGTTTATTCCATCAAAAATGATATCATCTTCCTCGCCGGGCATATCGGGATCGTCATCAGCTACTATATCTACATATCCCGCGCCTGGGATCATGAACTTTATTTCGTTCCAAGTTTCTATTCTTGGGGTGCCGTCAAAGGGTGCACCGCTATTGGTGCTCCTTTCGTTAGGGTAGGTACTCGCCCAATATAGTCCGGCATATCTTACTTGGGAACAGTTAGGGTCTGGAACATTGAGCTCTGCACTACTGGAGCTAAAGGTGGTGGGATCAGAATCAATATCAATGTATTCCATCCACAATGAATTGTTGTTGTCTGAACCATTGAAAGGGGTGTTGGCCTCCTCTGGATTTCCTTCACTAGCTCGGTTAAGGATGTTGTTGCCAACAAAGATGATGTCTCCCCTTATTTCAATATTGTCACCAGCAAGCCTGGGGGAAAAGGGAACCACTTCTTGGGAATGGGCAGTTTGTATTCCTAAGAAAAGTACAATGGCCAGCAAAAAGGAAAACCTTCTATATGTTACAAATTTTGCTATCATTTTTAAGCAGTCTGGTTTGGTTTGACACGCATAACCCATAGTTTCCCATGGTAGGCATCATTAAGTTTAGAGTAATAGGATGTTAGGGCATTGGTCCATTCTTGATGTTTTTTCAGATAGACATACCTGTAATTATTTTCTGGGTTTACAAAGTAGTTGGCCTCCAGACCTTGGTCCTGAAGGGTTTTTACAAATCTTTTTGCGTTGTTTGGTTTTGCGAATACATTGGCTATAATGTAAAAACCATTGCCAAGACCATTAATAGCATGGGTTTCGTAAGTAACTTTTTTACTTTGACCAATACCTGAAGGGGATTTTTGATTCATGGAACCATCCGCTTTTTCGTTGGAAGCCACCGCATAGTTGGAGGCGTCAGCATACGTTGCATCGGCGGCTTTTATGTTCATCACCCAAGTGTCGCCGTTGTACGTTCCGTTAAGTCCACTCTTATAGGCGTTAAGGGCATCGGTCTTGCTATCAAATTCCTTGAGGTAGACGTAATTCAGTCCATTTTTTGGATTAGTAAAATAGTCGGCTTCCAAGCCCTTGGCCTTTAATTCGTCCATAAACTTGTTCATGTGCTTTGTTCCCCTATACACATTGGCAATGAGGTAGTGGCCGCTCTGCACATTAGGGACGGAAACAGGATTGTACCGATAAGTTTTTTTGGTTGCGGTACTAACTTTTTTCTTGGCTATTTTGTTGACAACAGTAGCATTTGTTGCAACCGCTAATGGTGCATTGGTATTTTTTAAAGCCGCAACACGTTGGGACTCCTTAACGGAACTTAATTGAATAACGCTTTTTGATGCCGTGGTATTGGTTAAGGGCGTATTGCTTGCAATCTGTGTTTTCTTGGATAAGTTGGCGGTGTCCAAATTGGCAAAGTACAGCGTCTTAGCTTGTTTTTCCAGTTTTGGATCCTCATCACCTTGGTTTTGTCTGCGTACCATGCGCATCACAAGTTCAAAGCGTCGTTCAAGATCACCTTGCCTTGCTTTCTCTATAGAATCTTGGCGGTACAGAAGTTCGTCAAGAATGCTATTGTTTTCAGCTAATTTCTGTTCGAGTTCCGCAATTTTGAAATCTTTTTCGGAAAGGGATAATTCCTCGGTCGGAATGGTTTCTTCCGTGTTTTCTGCTAAGCTTTCGTTCTCTTTTTCAAGCAACACACGGTCTTCCGTAAGGTTGGGCGTAAAGGAGAAGGCTAAGGAGATTTCATGGTTTACCCCAAGATCCTGAAAACTATTGGAGAGTCCTTTTTCAACGGTATACCCTAAAGAAATACGTTTGTTGAGGTTAAAGCCAATTCCGGCAGCAGCACCATAAAAATCATCATAACCTGCTTGTACCCATCCTAATTTGGGCAGATCAAGGATTAGGCTTCCGCCCAGACTTAGATTGTTGACAGGACCTGTCTGCACCCTTGCCAGTGGCAGGAGACGGGCATTCTCAAAGATGCCGGAAGAATTTTTAAACTGATGGGTATATTGTAAATGTCCGGTAAAGGTCTTATCGCTGAATTCCGTTAAGGACTCACTGGTTTTAAGATTGTAATCGAAAAGATTATTGGCAAGCACACCAAAATCAAACGCCCCATAGGAAATATTAAAACCGGGTTGGAAGGTAATCAGGGAGGTGTCGTCAGACCCTGTCAATAGGGAGTCGCTATCATCAACTGGGTTGGCCCTGTTGGTATTTAGGCCACTGTTATAATAAGAGAAATTACCGCCAAAGGTAAAGTTGCTCTTGTCACTTAATTTAATACCATAAGCATAATTGGCCAGAAGACCAAAGTTTTCGATCAACCCTTCGCGCTGTGTATAGAGACTTAGACCCACTCCGCTTCGGTCCCCTATCCTACCGCTATAACTTAGAAAATAGATTTGGTTGTTGTCATCAAAAGATACCGATTGGTTTCTGTGAAATAGATTGATATACGATTTGTTTTCACGTACTGTGGAAAAGGTGGGATTGATTAAGAACCTATTGAACTTGACGAGGTTTTGTGTAGGTACGTCAAAAGCTACAAAGGGAGTTTCTTGCTGTGCACTGATTTCCTTGCAGGTTACAAGGGATAATAGGGCGAATATGATAAAGGTATACTTTCGCATTTTTGGTTATCTGATGACCGTGATAGTTCCCTGTCTAAGGGTGCTGCCGGCGTTTCTTATTTTATAATAGAATATTTGGTTCTTTTTTGAAAAGGCGGTTGATGAAGCCGGCCAATTGTTCTGGTACCCTCTTTCGTTGATGACTTCCTCGCCCTGTTCATTAAAGATGATAACGGAGATTTCATTGTTTCTGGAATAGGTGTTTGGTATAACCCATAGGTCATTGATCCCATCCCCGTTGGCGGTAATCACATTTGGGATGTCAAAATTGTCCCTAAAAGAAACGGTCAACACCCTACTTATTTGGCATTGGCCTACGCTGGCAACTACTAAGTATTGCCCTTCTTCACTAAGGGTAATACTGGAGGTACTGGATACTAAGGAATTTCCTTGATCGAACCACTCATAGCTATCCGCACCGGAAGCGTTTACTGTTTGGGACTCTCCTTCTGGGAAAACAAGTTCGGTTTCCGTGTCCAATTGAAGGGCAGTTTCGTCAAAATCCACAATGACAATTTGGTTGGATACGATAGGACATCCGTCTGCACTTATACGTAGCTCATAGGTTCCACTTTGTGTAACCCTTAATGTTTCATCCGTGGTGGATACGCTTGTACCGTTGAACAACCAAGTAAAATCGGTACCGGAAAGGTTTGTAGTAGTCGATAGTTCCGGCGTAATGCCATCACACAATACCAAAGAAGTGCTAGAGATAGCTATAGCATCGTTTGAGTTGAGCCGTACGTTTAGGGCATTGGAGGTAATGCTAAAGGCATCGAGTTCTGCATTTAAGGTATATGCTCCGTTTTCAGAGGCATCGTTTACCTGTATTGCGTCCGATGTAAGGCCTGCGACGGCGGAGCCATCGTTAAGCCATTGGTAGGTAAACTCGTCCCTTAGGGTCGCTGTCACGTCCAACCGTCCCCCATTGGGGTCTACCGCCGTAATGGACTGGACGGCTAGCCCAATGGGCCCTAGCATACAATCCGTATACGCATCGGTATATGCTATGATCAATTCAAAACCACTGGGCAGGACAACGTCAATATTTTCGGAAGTTTTTGGAGTCAGCGTACATGCCCCCCCGTTTTCCGTAACAACAACATTATAGGTGGCAGCTTGGGTAACGGTTAACGTACTGTTGGTCTCTCCGGCTATTGGCACTCCGTTCATAAGCCATTGATACGTTGGGCTTATAGCGGATGTAGATACGGAAAGGTCTTGGGACTGTCCTGGTAACAAAATGATATTGGTATCCGTATCTAGGCTTACCGTAAAATCCCCGGCACCAGTTATAGTAACGGCGTCCGATTGTTCCGTACAGATACCGGCGCCTTCAATTTGTACAGTATAATCCCCTTCAAAACCGGAAACGGAGCCATCCACTACAAAACTATCCAAACCAAGCGTGGGCCCGGCAACAATGGTATTTCCATTGAACCAAGTATATAGGTAGTTGGAATCACTGATGTTAGCGGCCAATGTAACCGTTTCAGTGGCACACAAACTTGTGTTGGATGGTGTGTTGATGGCAATACCTTGGGCGGTATTGATATTCACCGTGATTTCATTAATTGAGATAGTATTGGCAGAATTGGTACAATTGGGGCCATAATTGATTTCTACAAAGTACATGCCCGTTTCATTGACGGTCAATGAACTAGAGGTTTCCGATAAAATAGTACCACTACGGTACCAGATGTAATTGTATATGTCCGGGTTAGGTACATTATCCACCGTAATTATAACGAAGCTACCATCACATACATCAATTGTGCCGTTGGGCGGAATCGTTCCATTACCGTTCTGGCTAATACTTAAACGTTGGTCAAAGCCGATATAATACATTTCAAAAGCATCGGATTCTGGGCTTATCAAGGCCGGATTGGTGCTTCTCACCCTAAAGCGGTAATTATCACCTTGGATATCTTCTGCAAGTGAAAATGAAAAGTCAAAGTCAAATTCCGTGTTTTTATCACTTGCTCTGTCCAGCTCCCTTGGGGTACTAAAGTCACCGGTGGAATCAGAAAGTTCTAGGATAAAAACGTTGTCAGTGGCCACTAAAGGCGGGTTCCAGGTAAAATTGACGAAAAATTCGTTGAAGCTTTCCGTAGCGCAAGCTAGCTCCCATGCGTTGGGAGAACCAATGTTTGGATTAGGGGCCGGTTCTGGCTTTCCTAAGTTTTGGGCACTGTTGTACTGTACGCAAATAAAACAGAGCAACAGCACTGGGATAAGTCGATAAGATGAAACAGTTTTCATAGTCATAAGTAGCTTTGGGACCAAGCATGAAAATGATATGTGATGTAGGTTTCTCAGCTTGATGTGATTTGAGTTTGTTAAAAACCAGCCTTTTAAGCATGGTATTACACTAACAAATATGTCGAATAAGCGTTGGGTGTAAAATATAATGTTGTAGGGGGACGTAAAACTGTTGTGAAATAACTTTATTTGTATGCTTCAACGGGGAAAAAATGGTAGAACAACGCATTTTTCCTACATTTGTCCGACATTTAAATCCATGGAAGAAATTACAAAATCGTTGAATTTTATTGAGCATATTATTGAGGAGGATTTAGAAGGTTCATATTCCAAAAACGAACTTCGTTTTCGTTTTCCTCCAGAGCCAAATGGCTATCTCCATTTGGGCCATGCAAGCTCTATTTGCCTCAATTTTGGACTTGGGGAACGCTACGATGCCCCGGTAAATTTAAGGTTTGATGATACCAATCCCGCTAAGGAGGAAAGTGCCTATGTGGAAGCCATTAAAAAGGATGTGGCATGGATGGGGTTCCATTGGGATAAGGAGTGCTATGCTTCGGATTATTTTGAGCAACTTTATAAATGGGCGGTTCAACTGATTAAAGAAGGAAAAGCCTATGTAGACAGCCAATCTTCGGAAGAGATGGCAAAGCAAAAGGGAAGTCCAACGACGCCAGGGATTGCAGGACCGTATAGAAATCGTTCGGCCGAAGAGAATTTGGATCTTTTTGAACGCATGAAAAATGGGGAATTTGAGGAGGGCGTACATGTTTTGAGGGCTAAGATAGATATGGAATCCCCCAATATGTTGATGCGAGATCCCATCCTATATCGCGTGTTGCACAAAGCCCACCACAGAACAAATACCGATTGGTGTATTTATCCAATGTATGATTGGACCCACGGACAAAGTGATTATTTGGAGCAGGTTTCCCACTCTCTTTGTACTTTGGAGTTTTTGCCGCATAGGGAACTTTATGATTGGTGTCTGGACCAGTTGGTAGATAAGGATAAATTACGCCCCAAACAACGAGAGTTTGCCCGCAGAAACCTTAGCCATACGGTAGTGAGTAAGCGAAAGTTATTGGAATTGGTAGAGGAAGGTGTGGTTTCTGGATGGGACGATCCAAGAATGCCCACAATTTCTGGCCTTAGAAGAAGGGGATATACCCCAGAGGCAATCCGGAATTTTGCGGATACGGTAGGTATCGCCAAGCGGGAGAACCTAGTGGATGTTTCGCTGTTGGAATTTCATGTCCGCGAGCATCTCAATAGAATAGCACCCAGGGTTATGGCTGTTTTGGATCCATTGAAAGTCGTCATCACCAACTATCCTGAGGGTTCTGAAGAATGGTTGGAAGCTGAGAATAACCCGGGAGATGACCAAGCAGGTTCTAGGCAGGTCCCCTTCTCAAGGGAACTTTATATTGAAAAAGCAGACTTTAAGGAAGAGGCAAACCGTAAATTTTTTAGATTAAAACTTGGCGGTGAGGTACGCCTAAAGAACGGATATATCATAAAAGCGGAGTCTTGCACAAAAGATACCGATGGGAATATTATCGAAGTACAGTGTACATACGATCCAAAAAGTAAAAGTGGAACTGGAACTGAGGAGAGTTTACGAAAGGTAAAAGGAACACTGCATTGGGTTTCCGTTAGCCACGCAATACCGGCCAGGGTAAATCTGTACGACCGTTTGTTTACAGATGAAAACCCGGACGGTCATAAGGATAAGGATTTTATGGAGTTCGTAAACACCGATTCCTTAGAGACGATTACCGCATTTTTGGAACCAAGTCTTAAAAACGTTAAAGTAGGGGATCGATTTCAATTTCAACGATTGGGCTACTTTAATGTCGACAAGGAATCTTCATCAGAACAACTCGTTTTTAATAGGACCGTAACCTTGAGGGATACTTGGGCAAAAATTCAGCAGAAGAAGTAAAGACCGTTCATTGGTCCTATAAAAGGACAGGTATTGAGAAAATCTATCTAATTTTTTGCTTGCCAATATTTTGTCTATTAAGAAGCCCTTGCACGGAGCGGTTTCTAGCGCAGTTCCCTAAATAAATACCTATAGGTATGTTAAGTTGGTTATATTGCCTTACAGGGCTTTTAATGGTGTTTTTTGATGTAGTTAGCCAGATTTTGGCACTACCTTAAAGAAAGCTTGGATCTTTCTCTTGTAAAATGGAATATGTGAATGTTTTAACAAAATTAGGTGCTTTACGTATGGAACAAAGAATTTGTACGTCTTATCAAGTTCAAAAAAACAACATGAAACAGATAGTTGGCGTATTTCTAATGGTAATGTGCTTTCATTTGACGGCGCAAGAGCAAGCCATATCAGAGATAAGCTTTGAAGGTCTAAAAAGGACGAAGCCCCAGTTTCTTAAGCGGTTGATTAAAAGCAAGGAGAAACAGGTTTATAATCCGAAAAAAGTGGAATCCGATATTGAGCGGTTGAACCGGTTGCCAGGCATAGCCAATGCCTCTTTTACAACGGAAAAGCTTGGAGATAGTATACAAGTACTGTATAAAATTGAGGAGAATTTCACCCTTATTCCAGGTCCAAGGGTATTTACGGCAAGTGACGGTAGTTTTGCGTACCGATTGTCTTTATTTGAATTTAACCTTTTTGGTAACAATCAGTTGTTAGGTGCCTCTTTTGAGCGAAACGTATTTAATTCCTTTGGTGTGTTCTGGGAACATCCGTTTCTTTTTAGTGATAAGTTAGGTATTGGATTTAGTTATCAAGACGTGACACGGGAGGAACCCGTATTCTTTAGTGACGGCGAGAAGGATTTTAGGTTCAATTCCAGAATGTTTGAAGGTAACCTGCTTTTTTCTTTTGACTTTAACAATGAAGCGGAGTTGGGTGCGATCTATGCTAGGGAGAATTATAGGTTTGAAGGTGACGACCTTATTCCGGGCAGACCGCCAACTTTGGAAGCGGAAAATATTGTTTACCGAGCTGCTTATCGCTATGTTGACCTTGATATCGATTACCAATATTTTGATGGTTTTCAAAGCGAATTTACAGGGCAGTACGTTCATCAATTGAACGGCGATACTGCTGGGGAAGAGTTTTTGGGGGATTTTTTGTCCTTAAGGAACGATTTTGTGTATTATAAGAAAGTAGGTAGTCGTGGTAATTGGGCAAGCCGACTTCGTTTGGCAGCCGCTATAGGCAACGAAGATTCTCCCTTTGCCCCTTTTACCTTGGACAATCAACTCAATATTAGGGGTGTAGGCAATGTGGTCGATAGGGGTATTGGAGCGATCGTGCTCAATACGGAGTACAGACATACCTTATATGAAAAGAATTGGTTCGTAATCCAAAGCAATGCTTTTATAGATACGGGGACATGGAGAAATCCAGGAGAAGATTTTTCCCAATTGTTTGATGGGAGTTCCACGCGGTTTTTTCCAGGGCTTGGGGTGCGTTTTATTCACAAACGTATTTTTAATGCGGTGTTTAGGCTGGACTACGGTTTTGGAATTGGTGGCGATGCACCAAATGGCCTAGTATTTGGAATAGGACAGTACTTTTAAGATAAAGGCGCTGTACGAAATTCGTATAGCGCCTTTTTTAGACCCGATTTTAAATGGTTATGGATTGGGTTTAGGAATCACTTTTCTTTGGCGATGATTTTTTCATCTGTTCCCCGATCATGTTACTTGCGGTAAACGAAGCTACCATATTGTTCAACATATCACTGCCTGCTTGTGGGGAATTAGGCAATAAGATAAGGTTGGTATTGGTTTCCTCACCTATGGATTGTAGCGTATCATAGTGTTGCGTAACCACGATCAACGCTGAGGCTTCCTGGGAATTGATGCCTACTTTGTTCAGAACCTCTACGGACTCCTCCAGACCACGGGCAATTTCACGGCGTTGGTCGGCTATACCCTGTCCTTGCAAACGCTTGCTTTCTGCCTCTGCTTTTGCTTTCTCTACAATAAGGATTCTGGCCGCATCACCCTCAAACTGCGCCGCGATTTTTTCACGTTCCGAAGCATTAATGCGGTTCATAGCTTCTTTTACTTGTGCATCCGGATCAATATCGGTGACCAAGGTTTTAATAATGTCATAACCATATTCAAGCATTGCATCCTGTAATTCCCCTTTAACCGCTATGGCAATATCATCTTTTTTGACAAAGACATCATCCAATTTCATTTTGGGGACTTCGGCTCGCACCACATCAAACACATATGAAGTAATTTGATCGTGCGGATATTCCAATTGGTAAAACGCATCATATACTTTACTTTTAATAACCACATATTGCACGGACACCTTGAGCTTTACAAAAACATCATCCAAGGTTTTGGTTTCTATAATAACGTCCAGTTGTTGGATCTTTAGCCCTACTCTTGCAGCAATACGCTGTACAAAGGGAATTTTAAACTGAATCCCAGATTGCCTTACACTGGTAAATTTCCCAAAGGTCTCAATGATAACCGCTGTTTGTTGTTTGACTATAAATACGCCGGAGAGTATGGTGATAATGATAAAAAATACAATAGGAATCCAAATATAACTGCCCATAACAATGTGTTTTTAGTTTAAGTGTTTAAAATACAAAAGAGAGTGATAGGTTAGTAGGTTTTTGAAAAGAATTGTTACAAAAAGGCAATACGCAAAACCCCCAACGGCAAATACAGGTATTACAATGTCCCTTAGTTAAGGGTTGCCTTTACATTACAATAAAGCCGGAACGGGCTTTGGCTTTCTTGCACTACACTAAATTTTTCAGAACAGGTATTTGTTTTCGATGTATCCATGTAAGGAGAAGACAACAAACAAAAACGGTAACACCCAAAGCAAAGAGCAGCCCGCCATCTCCCTGTATATGTATACCCAATACAAATAGGTGCGAAGCTATGGCGCCCGCCATGATGCCCAAACCTAGAACCGCACCCGCCCAAGTATATCTTGGAATAAGCAACAGGATACTTGTGATCAATTCCAAAACACCGGAACTATATCGCCCCATGGGTTCTGCACCTAAGGTTTCAAATATATAAATGGATTCTGGGGCATCCGTAAATTTAAAAAACAAGGTTTGCAGTAAGATAACCGCAGCGATAATACGTAAAATCCAAAGAAGAATAGGAGATGTTTTCATGATGTAAATTGGTTTATTGGCACCGCCAAAGAGTATCCCTAGGTAGTTTGCCAGTATACAAAATACGAGAAATTAGCCAAAACACCCAGGTTGTGGTATAATCCTTCCAAGATGCTATAGATAAAACTTAAGATTATCCCAAGGTCTTGATAGCATGTTCAATTCGTTCCAAACAGCTAACTTTACCCACTAAGGCCATAATGGCAAACAGGTCCGGTCCTTGCAGATCACCCACTAAGGACAAACGCAAAGGAGCCATTACTTTTCCAAAAGAAAGTTCGTTTTGCGTAATGTAATTCTTGATCTGTAGCTGTAATTCCTCAGCGGTATGGGAGTCGATGTCGTTTACAATTTGAAAAACGTTTTGCATAAGGGCAGCAGTTTCTGGTTTCCACTGTTTCTTTGCCGCTTTTTCGTTGTACGCTTTGGGAGCCTTAAAAAAATAATGGCCCAACGCCCAGAAATCTGAAACAAAACTGGCACGCTCTTTTAATAGGCCAATAATGGTTTCCACATGGGCCGTGGCCTTCAACGCATCTGGAACCTCTTTTTGGTCAAGAAGCAAGATAAAATCCTTGGCCAATGCTTTATTTGATTTTTGCTGTAGCCATTGCTGATTGAACCATTTGTTTTTCTCAGGGTCAAAGCGCGCTCCAGATTTGTTTACGCGCTCCAGACTAAAGGACGCGACCAGTTCTTCTAAACTGAAAAGTTCTTTCTCCGTTCCCGGATTCCAACCCAGTAAGGCTAAAAAGTTGAGCACGGCTTCCGGCAAAAAGCCTTTTTCCTTATACCCTTCAGATTCGTTCCACGATAACGGAAATATGGGAAATCCCCCTTTTTCGCCATCCCTTTTGCTTAGCTTGCCTTTTCCCGTTGGCTTCATTATTAATGGGAGGTGGGCAAATTGGGGACGTTTCCAATCAAAGGCATCGTACAATAAGCAATGTAAGGCTAAGGAAGGCAGCCATTCTTCGCCCCGTATAACATGGCTAATTTCCATTAGGTGGTCATCTACAATGTTGGCCAAATGGTAGGTAGGCATTCCATCGCTCTTAAAAAGAATCTTGTCATCCAGCACATTGGTGTCGATTTCCATAGCACCGCGAACGATATCCTGTAACTGCAACGTAATGTTTTCTGGGCTTTTAAACCGGATGACATAGGGCTGGTTTGTCGCCAGTTTGGAGGATAACTCGGCTTCAGTTAAGGAAAGGGAATTATCAAGCTTTTGACGGTTATGCCAGTTGTAGATAAAAGTTTTGCCCTTGGCTTCATGGTCCTTTCTATGGAAATCTAAACGCTCAGGGGTGTCAAAGGCATAATAGGCATGGCCCGTTTTAATAAGTTGTAAAGCGTAGTCCCTGTATAGGGCTTTGCGTTCACTTTGCCGGTAGGGACCAAACCCACCTTCCTTACCCGGACCTTCATCAAAAGGAATGTTACACCATTCCAAGGCATCTACAATGTACTTTTCAGCATTGGCAACATAACGATTTTGGTCGGTATCTTCTATACGTAGCACAAAATCACCTCCATGTTTTTTGGCAAATAAGTAATTAAATAGTGCGGTACGCACGCCTCCAATATGAAGGGGGCCAGTAGGGCTTGGCGCAAAACGTACGCGGATTTTTTGACTCATGGTTTCCATTTGATGCACAAAGATAGGGCATGTTGCCAAGATGTAAAGGGCTAAAGAAACGAACGGAACATCGTATTTAACAAAACATTTTCTCCTTGGTTTTCAAACAAAAGGTATCTTGGTAGTAAATTCTTGTGCCGTGGATAATTTCAATTCCATCCTCCTTAAGCTTAATGCGTATATAAAGAAGTATTATACCAAGCAGTTGATAAAAGGAATATTACTTTTTATAAGTTTAGGGCTTCTGTTTTTTCTGTTGGTCACAGGGGTGGAGTACCTACTCTGGCTTGGGTCATCGGTTCGGTTGGTGTTGTTGTTGGTCTTGGCCGTTGGGTTGTTACTTCTGGCCTATCAATATATAGCCATACCACTGTTGTATTTGTTTCGAGTGAAAAAAGGGATAACGAATAGGCGGGCTTCGGAACTCATTGGAAAGCACTTTGCAAACGTTGGGGATAGATTGGTTAATTTATTGGATTTAAGTGGGAATACCGAGCAATCGGATTTGTTGGTCGCCGCTATTGAACAACGATCCAACGCGCTCAAAGATGTGCCTTTTGTAAACGCTATTAGTTTTAAGGAGTCATGGGCGTATTCCAAGTATGTGTTGATTCCTGCGGCCATTGTTGTACTGCTTATTATTTCTGGACGAATCTCAGATTTTATAGGCTCCTATAAACGGGTGGTAAATTACGATATTGCTTATGCTCCTCCAGCACCTTTTGCATATCAGCTCCTGAACAATACGTTAAAGGTTTTGGAAAATGAAAGCTTAACGTTGGAATTGGAAACCATTGGTAATTCAAGACCGGAGAACGTTAGCTTGGTGTTGGATGGGACGCCTTTGGTGATGCAGGAAAGGGAAGGCCGGTTTTTCTACAAGATGGAGGCTCCTTTAGAGAGTGGCAGCTTTTATTTTACCGCAAACGGTTTTGATTCAAGGACGTATGACATAGAAGTCGGTAGTATTCCGGTAATATCAAGTTTTGAAATGCGGTTGGAATATCCAAGCTATTTAGGCAAGCAGAACAAATCCGTAAAAGGAACTGGGAATGCTACGGTTCCGGAGGGCACAAAGGTAGTATGGAACATCACCGGCGTTCATACGGATAAGGTGGACTTTGTGGCAAAGGACACGGTAATTACTTTTTTCAAAGAAGGGGATAGCTTTAGTCATGATAAACGGTTTTATAGCTCTACCGAGTATGCGTTGACGACTTCCAATGTAAATGTCAATGAATTTGAAAATTTAGGGTACGGTATAACCGTGATAAAAGATGCATATCCAACGATTAAGGTGGAGCGGGTGATGGATTCTTTAAATCCAAACACTTCGTATTTCACGGGTCTTGCTACTGATGATATTAAGGTAAAGAAAGTTTCTTTGTTTTATTATCCCGTGAGGAGTAAGAAAGAAATCAAAGAGCTTACCTTACTAAAAACGGACACCAATGTTGAGCAGTTTTATTATACGTTTCCAAGTGGTTTGGATATTGAGGAGGGCGCAACTTATGAACTGTATTTTGAAGTGAAGGACAACGATGGCCTTAGAAAAGGAAAAGTAACTAAAAGCCAGGTATTTAGAAACACAATTCTTGGAGATAAAGAACTGAAAAACAAGGAGTTAGAATCACAACAGTCCATTTTAAGGAACTTGGATGATTCTTTGGAGGAACTAAAAGAACAAAAAGAGGCTTTAGAGGAGATCAACAAGCAACAGAAGGAACGTACAAGCCTTAATTTTAATGAGAAGAACGACATCAAACAATTTTTAGAAAAACAAGAATTGCAAGAATCCTTGATGGAAAAATTTAGCAAGCAATTAAATGAAAGTTTGGAGAAGAATGAATCGGACGAAGAGCTTAAGAAGTTACTACAAGAACGGTTGGAACGACAAGAACTTGAGGCTGCCAAGAACAAGAAGTTGTTGGAAGAGCTAAACAAGATAGCAGATAAAATTGATCAGGACGACTTAAAGAAACGATTGGAGGAATTGGGCAAAAAACAGAGTAACAGTGAAAGGAATCTGGAACAATTGCTAGAGCTTACAAAGCGGTTTTATGTAACGGAAAAAGCTTCGCAATTAGCCAAAGAGTTGAATGAGCTATCTAAGAAACAAGAGGCGTTAGCGGATAAAGAATTGGATGAGTTGGAAAAAAAGCTACAACAAGAGCTTAACGAATCCTATAAAGAATTGGCCAAAGAGCTGGAAGAATTGCAGAAGGATAATAAAGACCTTAAAAAGCCATTGGACTTGGACATTGACGAAAATAAAAAAGAAGGTGTTAAAAAGGACCAGGAAGAGGCTTTAGAAGAGTTGAACAAGCAGCAAGGAGAGGAAGAAAGTTCTAAGGAAGGTCAAGAGTCTAATAAGGATAACGCCAAAAAGAAACAAAAGTCTGCGGCCCAAAAGATGAAAGAACTTAGTGAGAGTTTGGAGCAAGGTGCTTCTGGTGGAGGTGGTGGTTCCAGTATCACGGAAGATGCGGAGATGTTACGGCAAATTTTGGACAACCTCATAACATTTTCATTTAAACAAGAAAAGCTTTTTGATGAGATTGAAGGGTCTGAAGGAAGAATTTCCCAGTTTTCAAGTACGGTTAGAAAGCAAAAGGAATTACGAGGTCTTTTTGAGCATGTTGATGATAGTCTTTTTGCCTTGTCCTTGCGTAGAGTGGAATTGTCTGAGGTGGTTAATGAAAATATTACAGAGGTCTATTATAATATAGATAAATCCTTGGAAAGTATTGCTGACAATCAATTATACCAGGGAGCATCGCATCAGCAGTATGTGCTTAATGCAGGTAATACTTTGGCAGATTTTTTGGCAAACCTATTGGACAACATGCAGCAGAGTATGCAAAGCGGAAAGGGACAGGGAGAAGGAGATGGATTTCAGTTGCCGGACATTATTAAAGGGCAGCAAGAACTTGGGGAGAAAATGCAGAATGGTGGTAAACCCGGGCAGAAAGGTAAGGAGGGTCAAGAAGGAGAAAAGGGGAACAAAGGAGAAAAGGGTAAAGATGGGGACTCTGGAAAGGAAGGCCAAGGTGGGGAAAAGGGACAAGGCAAGAATGGCGAAGGAGGACAGGGTAAAAATGGACAAAAAGGAGAGGGAAGTGAAGGTAAAAATGGTGAAGGAAGTCAGAATGGAAAGGAAGGTAAAGGTTCAAAGGGCAAAAATGGAAAAGGAGATGGGGGTAAGAGTGACGGAGGTTCTTCTGGGGGAAAAGGACAAGGACCTTCTGAAGAAGAGCTAAAAGAGATATATGAGATTTATAAGGAACAGCAAGCAATACGGCAACAGTTAGAAGACCAGTTAAAGAATATTATTCAGAATGATAAAAGGGATTTGGCCAAAAAGTTAGTGCGGCAAATGGAATCTTTTGAGAATGATTTATTGGAGAACGGGATTACCCAGCGAACCGTCAACAAGATGAACAGCATTCAACATCAATTATTAAAATTGGAAAACGCTGCTTTAAAACAAGGGGAGAAAAAGGAGAGGGAGAGCAAGACAAATTTGGGGCAGTTTCAAAATCCAATTCTTACAAAACCAGAACTCCTAAACAGGAAGAACAACAGTATTGAAATTTTAAATAGACAAGCATTACCTTTGCGGCAAAATTACCAAAGCAGGGTAAAGAACTATTTTAAGAGTGATAATTAATTTCCATAGTGAGACCAAGTTCAAGTTGGACACTCCCAAACGGTATATGACGTGGCTGGAGACCTTGGTCAAAAGTAATGGCTTCTTTCTGGGTCCTTTAAATTATATCTTCTGTGATGACACGTATTTGATCAGATTGAATAGAAAACATCTCAATCATAATACCTATACGGACATTATTACTTTTGATTATTCATCCGGCAGGGGAGTTAGTGGAGACATTTTCATTAGTACGGAAAGGGTGTTGGATAACGCAGAAAGATTTAAAGAAAGTTTTGACAGGGAGTTAAAAAGGGTCATGGCCCATGGTGTTTTACACCTTATGGGATATGGTGATAAAACGGATAGGCAGGCCGCAATAATGAGGAAGAAGGAAGAAGAAGCAATCAACATGTTCCACGTGGAACAATAAAGACTATGTTTGAAAAAGAATACGATGTAATTGTAGTAGGTGGGGGACATGCCGGTGCGGAAGCCGCGGCCGCCTCGGCTAATATGGGCTCCAGAACCTTGCTGGTTACCATGAACTTGCAGACCATTGGACAGATGTCCTGTAACCCTGCCATGGGGGGAATCGCAAAGGGTCAAATTGTGCGTGAGATTGATGCACTTGGAGGGTATAGCGGTATTGTTACGGACAAGTCTGCCATCCAGTTTAAAATGTTGAACAAATCCAAGGGTCCTGCAATGTGGAGTCCAAGGGCGCAGAATGATAGGATGCGTTTTGCAGAGGAGTGGCGTTTGGCTTTGGAGCGTACCCCAAATGCCGATTTTTATCAAGAAATGGTGTCCGGGTTATTGGTGGAAAAGGAGCGGGTAGTAGGTGTTAGAACATCCCTTGGTTTGGATATTAGATGTAAGGCTGTAGTACTTACTAACGGTACTTTTTTAAACGGGCTAATCCATATCGGTGAAAAGCAATTTGGAGGTGGACGCGCTGGTGAAAAAGCGGCCACCGGAATAACCGAGCAGTTATTGGATTTTGGTTTTGAAAGTGGCAGGATGAAAACCGGAACGCCTCCAAGGGTTGATGGGAGGTCTTTGGATTATGATAGAATGATTCCGCAACCTGGGGATAGTAAGCCGGAAAAGTTCTCCTATTTGGACACCAAAAAATTGGTTCTACAAAGGAAATGTTATATGACCCATACCAGCAAATTGGTGCATGATTTGCTGCGGGAAGGGTTTGATAGGTCGCCTATGTTTAATGGAAGGATCAAAAGTATTGGACCAAGATATTGCCCTTCTATAGAAGATAAGATTGACCGTTTTGCAGATAAAGATGCGCATCAAATATTCGTGGAGCCAGAAGGGTGGCATACTGTTGAGGTTTATGTAAATGGTTTTTCTACCAGCTTGCCAGAGGATGTGCAGTATAAGGCACTTAAATCTGTGGTTGGTTTTGAAAACGTTAAGTTTTTTAGGCCTGGCTATGCTATAGAATACGATTACTTTCCGCCAACACAATTGCGACATACTTTGGAAACAAAGACGATAGCCAACCTGTATTTTGCTGGACAGATAAATGGAACAACGGGTTATGAAGAGGCAGCTTCACAGGGGCTTATGGCGGGTATCAATGCACATCTTAAAATCAATGAAAAAGACCCTTTTATATTGCAGAGGGATGAAGCTTACATTGGGGTGTTGATAGATGATTTGATTACAAAAGGTACTGAAGAGCCGTATCGCATGTTTACCTCTAGGGCGGAATATAGGACCCTATTGCGACAAGATAACGCCGATTTAAGGTTAACCCCACGCAGTTTTGAGCTAGGCCTGGCATCTAAGAAAAGGTTAGAGAGAATGGAAGAAAAGCAGAAACATTCCGATAATTTTGTTTCTTTTTTCAAGAATACCAGTTTTAAACCGGAAGAAATTAATCCTATTTTGGAAGAAGTTGGGTCTTCACCAGTAAAGCAATCGGACAAGATGTTCAAGGTTTTTTCCAGACCAAAGGTGACCATGGATCATATGCTTCGGTTGGATGCGGTTTCCAGTTTTGTGGAGGAACATCAACTGGACGCAGAAGTTCTGGAACAAGCAGAAGTGCAAGTCAAATACTCTGGATACATTGCCAAGGAAAAGAACAATGCGGACAAATTGTTGCGATTGGAAAATATCTCGATCCCAGAAGGGTTTGATTACTCTAAATTAAAATCGTTGTCTTATGAGGCTAAGGAAAAGTTAGAGGCCATACGTCCGGTAACTATATCACAAGCCTCCAGAATCAGTGGTGTTTCTCCGGCAGATGTTAGTGTGCTGTTGGTTTTTTTAGGAAGATGAAGACAGCAGTTTCTTTTAGGCAAAAGAAGCCAACCACTGTGATAGTTTTAGGGATTTTTTTGGCAATACTGGCTATTTTAATCTTTTTAGAAGATAGGACAAAGCTGGAACAGGTCATTGTTATGTTTTGCATGAGCCTCCTTTTATTGGGATATTCAACTTCCTACGAAATGAGGGGAGACTACAATCATAAAAGGTGTTTTAAAGTATTTGGCTTAGCGTTGTGGAAAGGAAAATTAGACTGTATAGCTCCAGAGTATATAAAAGTGTTTGCGGCAACCAGTGTTCAACGCTCTGATTGGGGACCTATTTCTGCCATGGGCAGTAGACGTAAAGCACAAGATTATGTAATTAGAATGTTTAAAGGGCGCCGGCATTTTACCTTGTACAGAACCGGAAATCTTGATTTGGCTAGGGCAAAAGGAAAACGTTTGGGAGAACTTCTTGAAGTAGAAGTTATTTAACAAAGCGGAGAAGTTCCACGTGGAACATGTTGTTTGGCCCGATTGTTGTTATCTTCAACCCAACTAAAAAGACTAAAACATGAAAAAGCTAGTACTCCTTTTAAGCTTTTTATTTTCCGTATCCTGCATTCCATTGCGTGTTGCCCCAAGTATCAAGGATTATAAAGTTACCAGTGGAAAACGCTTTAAAAAGGGCTTGCCCAAAAAAACGACTTTCATTTTTGAAGACCCAAAGAATGCCAATGAGTTCTATTCGTATGTGAATATCAAGTTTGGTTTGGATGACCACTTTGTAGATGTGGAAGTCCCTTTTGAGTTGGAAGGCAAAGAATATTATTTTTCGTTTTATGAGGTGGAGATCAACGACAAAGCCCTGAACCTTCTCCCTATTGCCATAGACGTTGCCGCATGTGCCGCTACCGATAATGATGAGTTTGAACCTTTTGTTGCCACAACGGATAATACAATTCTTAGGGAAGGAAATTGGTATATTGCTATTGAGGTGTTTAGTGAAACCGAAAAAGATTGTCTAGCAGAAAGCTCCACGGCAAGAGAAGTACTTTTGCCGTATCTTCGGGCTTTAAAGGAAGAATACCTTTCCACGCATAATTACCATGAAGTCGTATTTAAAAACTAAGGATTATTCTATTTCGCAAGAGGCTTTTGAATTGCTTTATGATGACACGCTGGACATGTTGGTTACTTCGCCAGAACCTAAGAACGTAGCTCCATATTACGAAAGTGAGGCCTATATTTCCCATACGGACGCCAAGGAGTCCGTAGTGGATAAACTGTATCATTTTGTGAAAGCGTTCAGCTTAAAACAAAAGCTCGCTTTGATCAATTCCTTTTCAACTTCAGAAAAAACGCTTTTGGATATTGGCGCGGGTACAGGAGACTTTTTGGTATCGGCAAGAAAACAAGGATGGAAAATTGAAGGTGTAGAACCAAACACAAATGCAAGGACTAAGTCAAAAGAAAAAGGAGTAACGCTCACTTCCCATTTAAACCAATTAGAGGGCAGTAACTTTCAAGTGATAACCTTATGGCATGTGTTGGAGCATTTACCAGATTTGGAAAACCAAATCAAACAGCTAGTTTCTTTGTTGGATGGGAAGGGAATTTTGGTTATTGCCGTTCCAAACTTTAAATCCTACGATGCTAAATATTATAAAGAATTTTGGGCCGCTTACGATGTACCAAGACATTTATGGCATTTTTCTAAAAATTCCATAGCTAGATTATTTGAAAAGCATGATATGTATATATCCAAAACCAAACCGATGTGGTTTGATGCTTTTTATGTGTCCTTATTGTCGGAGAAGTACAAAATTGGAAAACAAAATCTTTTTAAGGCTTTTTTAATTGGATTGTGCTCGAACATAAGCGCACTAAGTTCCAAAGAGTGCTCTTCGCACATCTATATCCTTAAAAAACAAAAATAGACCAGCATAGTTGATGGATCGCCCAAGAACCAAACGATTGGTATATAAAATCTTAGAAGTACGCTTAGAAGGGCTTAAAAGAAGGCTATTTTTATAGAGCGAACAAATTGAAGCTACATGTTTGCATAAGAAAAAACTATGGTCTATGGTTTTTTGGTTGATCGTTTCAAGAGGAAAGACCTTGGATCAAACGGTCACGTATCATAAATTCTGCCTAAAATCTAGAAAAGTTGCTAGAGTTCTATATTTTTGCCCCACTTAAAAAAGGACAAATGAAAAAAATAGCAGTACTGGCAATCGTTGTATTGATGACCGCATGCCAGCAGAATAAGATTGGTTTTGTAGACAATGTAGAGTTGATGGACAAGTACCAAGAAAAGTTGGATGTCGAAGCCAAGTTTAAGGCTAAGGCAGAAACCCTTGCTAAAAAGCGGGACAGCATATCGCAGGCGTTTCAAATAGAGCTTCAGGCATTCCAAACCAAAGCCCAACGAATGGCACAAAGCAAAGCCCAGGAAGAATATGGGGTATTGCAACAGCGCGGCCAATTTATGGGACAGCAACTACAGCAAGAGGAGCAACAGATACAGTTAGAGGGCCAAACCGAAATGGATAGCGTTATCAGCAGGGTTCGAAGTCGTATTAAGGAATATGGAAAAGCCAATCAGTATACCTACATTTTAACCGGAGGTGACGGTGGAGGAGTACTTTATGGTGCTGATGCACAGGACCTTACTGCTGAAATCATCAAACTTCTAAATGAAGATTACAAAAAGTAATCCCATTCCGTTAATATAATAATGAGCCTCAACGATGTTGGGGCTTTTTACTGGACCAGAAACAACAAGAAAACTGCTGGCACCAAGTAGATAGCTATTGTTTTGGCCCCTTCATAATCCTTGGCCATACGTTGCCCAAAGAACAACATCAAAAGAGCCACACAAGACGCTAATGCACCATAAAAAGCAAATACGGTGTTGTTGTGGAGCAGCAAATGCACCAATCCCATAACACATAGGACCCCTGCTGCAAGTTCCACCACGGTAACGATAGCCAATAGGGCAGGAACACTATTCTTTAAGGGAGATTTGGCAAAATGACCCTTTAACCAACCAAGGTTACCGGCCCAATCCGTTAATTTATCAATTCCACTTTGAAGAAACGTAATGATCAGAAAAATAAGCAATATGGTCTGTGGGGCGTTTTCGTAAAAATGTAGCTGCATAGTCGTTGGTTTTAAGCGGCTTTGGTATGTAAAAGCCTAGTTAGTTTAATAGAAAGGTCCGTAAAGATAATTTTGGCATTGCCATTGCGTTCCACGTGAAAAATAGCGGTTTCCAGTTCTTGGACCATGTCCATGACGTTATTTTCATGCACAAAGGGTGCAAATTTGCGCAAATCAAAACCGTCTACATGGATCTTGGTGAAAACGAGCTCCTCTACGCTATAATTCAACAGTAAAGCCTGCCTAACGATGGCGATACAATAGCGCAGGAATTTTTTTTGGACTTCACGGCCGTTCTTGGCCACCTCATCACTCCACATGAGAAGGTCCTGGATGGCCGCTTTGTTGCCTTTGGCCTTAAACGCACTGCGTACCCATTGCACAAACCATTTTTCAAAGACCAGATCCTCGGAGTCCTTGTTCATAAGGTCCAAAGCCTTGTTGTAATTTCCGTTGGCTTCATGTGCCAAGGCATTGCTTTCCTGTTCGCTAAGCCCCTTTTTGGCTAAGGCTTGGGCGATAACCGCTTCTGGAACGGGCGGAAAATGCAACAGTTGGCATCGGGAGGTAATGGTAGTGATCAATTGGCTTTCATCTTCGGCCACCAACAGGAGGACCGTTTTTGCCGGCGGCTCCTCAATCAGCTTGAGCAGTTTGTTGGAGGCGGCACCGTTCATCTTTTCCGCCATCCAAAGGATTAAGATCTTATACCCCCCCTCATAGGATTTTAAGGCCAGCTTTTTTACGATATCCTGGGCCTCATCGACCCCAATTTGCCCTTGTTTTTTTTCAATGCCCAAAAGGCGGTACCAGTCAAACAAATTGCCATAGGGTTGTTCTTTAACAAACCTTCGCCATTCCTCCAAATAATGATCGCTAACGGCATGGCTTTTTACTTTGTCGGAATTGGACACCGGGAAGGCAAAATGCAGATCAGGATGCGTTAAAGAGCTGCATTTGGCATTGCATACCTCGTTTTGACCTTCGTTTTCCCCACCGGTATTTCCACAAAGCAAATATTGCGCGTAGGCAATGGCCATGGCAAGGGTGCCGGAACCTTCCGGACCAACGAACAATTGCGCATGGGGTACACGGCCCGCATCTGCCGTAACGGTCAAATGATTTTTGATGTGGTCCAGCCCTAGGACCTCTTTAAACTGCATGAAACAAATATACGGTATACTATTGACGGATTTTTCGAAAGGGTTTTAGCATAGTAAACACTACGCTTTGATTTCATTTTCTAATTGCGAAATAATATTGTTCATAGGCCCTATTTTTTCTTTCATCATTCCAATAGTTAATCTGAAGTGCTATTAAAATCCCAATAACCACAAGAATGATTTCACCTATGGCATAGAGTAGGTACTTACTGAATTTGTTTTCAGAAAGCAGTTTTTTACGGATATGTCTAAAGAATTTAATCATGACCTTTGTTTTTTTTGTCATTTCGAAATGAGCAATGAAATGACGATTGAGAAATCTCAAATGAGATTCCTCATCGCTTTGCTCCGTCGGAATGATAAAACATATGGTTTTGGTTGATTAGTGAACGACGTATATGGCGGAAGAATTTTATCATTTAACCCTCTATTCTTGCAATTTCTTGATTTATTAAGTCAATGATTTCTTGATATTCTTTTTTGACCCTTTCGCCTTCTTCAAATATGCCAGTTCTATACAAACTCATCGTTGCTATATGCTCGATAAATATCCTATTATTTATCATTTCTTGGAATAGCTTATAATGTATCGCCTTTTCTTTCGGATTACGGTTTTTATAAATTCGAAGCGGATTATAAGGCATTTGGTTTATAGTAAAAGGGATAAGCTCCTTAATACCAAACTCCATTGCTTGATTTTCATCATCAATATAATCTACGACGATATCTTGAATTTCTGCAATTTTGTACTTAAGTGTTTCGTTTGATATTAACTCAATTTGTCCCGAATTTATTAGCGAATTGTAGATTCCTCTTGATGGGTCAAAATTGTAATTATAAATCGTTTTAAAATACAAGCTGTCGAGTGTTTCAAGAGTATAATTTTCATTTTTTGCATTCATCAACTTTATCGTGGCCTGGTCATTTTGGGTATGATGAAGCATAATGCTATCGAATGTGATGGAATTTTTTTCGAATTCTAATTTTAAGGCTTTTAATTGTTTGAGTTCTTGCTTTTTTTCTTTTCGGCTTTCATTCCAATTGTTAATCTGAAGGGCAATAAGAATACCAATTACTACAAGTATAATCTCACCTATGGCGTATTTAAAGTATTTGCCCATTTTGTTTTCCATAAGCAGGTTTTGACGGATTTTTCTAAAGAATTTAACCATTAGCTAAATTTTAATTATCAATTTCTGATTCAATTAGAGAAATTATTGAATCCAAAGCTTCAAGTACTTTTTTTCCTTTACTTGTCTCTCTTCCATCTACTAGTATTGATTCGCCATAATTCCAACATTGGTTCAAATAATTATAAAACACTTTTGATTGTAGTAGATTTAAATCTACTTGCTCCTTTTTAACCGTGTTTATATCATATCTCGCATTAATCTCTGATCGTTTAAGTTTTGAAGGTAATTTGGTTAATTCTGATATTTTTGGGAATAGATAAGTGAATTTGTATTCTTGAGCCAAACGCTCAGTATTTTGATAACTAATAACCAAATCATTCCATTTTATTAGATGTGATTTAAGTTTATCATTACTAATAATATTCTGTTTTCCAGAATTAATTAATGCGTTAACGATTCCTCTAGAAGGTTCAAATGTTCCTGAACTCCAAGCACTAGTATGCAAACTGATATATATGCTATCAACCAAATTTTCATGCACTCTATTCTCATCAAGATTTTTAAGTAAATACCGCATGCCATCAAAAATTGTTTTGTGATGCTCCTGACCTTTAATAAATAAAGCTCGACTATCTATAAATTCTTTGTGTAAGCTTTTTAAAATTAACTGCTCTTCCGACCTGTCTTTTTTATGCTCATTCCAATTATTAATCTGAAGTGCGATAAGGATTCCGATTACTACGAGTAATATTTCACCAATAGCATATTTAAAGTATTTACCCATTTGATTTTTTTCAATTAAGGATTTACGAATATGACGGAAGAATTTAATCACCTAGTTTTTATTTAATTCTGTTTCAATTTCTTTAATAAGTTCTTTAGCTTCTTTAATAAGTAATCTACATGACAGGTCGTGATAGCAAACGGATGTGGTAATTCTTTT